>NZ_JCANUT010000001.1:0-292474 GCF_059569095.1 Propionivibrio pelophilus DSM 12018
TTTGGCGGCGGCGAAGTTCATGCTTGTGCTCCTTGCAGTTCGGCCATGGCTTGTTTGTATTGCTCGTCGTTCGGCGCTTTGCCGTGCCAGTCGAGCTGGTCTTCCATGAAGCTGACGCCTTTGCCCTTGACGGTGTAGGCGAGAACGCAGATGGGCTTGCCGTTGCGGGCGTGCTTGGCCTTGGTGAGGGTGGCGAGGACGTCGACCATGTCGTGGCCGTTCATCGTCATCACGTCGAAGCCGAAGGCGCGGAATTTGGCGTCGATCGGTTCGGTCGGCAGAACTTCGGCGAGGGTGCCGTCGAGCTGGAGGTTGTTGATGTCGACGATGACGACGAGGTTGTCGAGCTCATACTTGGCCGCGGCCAGCGAGCTTTCCCAGACGACCCCTTCGTTGATCTCGCCATCGCCGAGGACGGCGTAGACCTTGTAGTCCTTTTTCTTGAGCAACTTGCCTTCCATGGCGATGCCGACGGCCTGGGCATAGCCGAGGCCGAGGGAGCCGGCGGAGGCGTCGATCCCGGGCAGGTAGGTGGCAATCGGGTGCCCTTGCAGGCGGCTGTCGTTCTTGCGCAGGGTCTTGAGCTCTTCAACGGGCATGTAGCCGCGCATGGCGAGCGCCGAGTACCAGATCGGGCAGGCGTGCCCCTTGGAGAGAACGAAGCGGTCGCGATCGTCCCACTTGGGGTTGGCCGGATCGAGGTTCATCAGGTCGAAGTACAGCGCGGTGACGAAGTCAGCCGCCGACAGCGATCCTCCGATATGCCCGGACTGGGCGGTGTACACCATGTCAACAACGTTGATGCGCATGGTGTTGGCTAATTTCTTGAGCCGATCGACGCGTGCGTCGAACGTCAGGCCCGCGGTCTCTTCCATTCTGCGACTCCTAGCGATATGAATTCGTGTGGTTGTCCCGGAAAGGAAGCTCGTCTTCCCCTCCCCTCGTCGGCAGGTTCCATTTTTTTCTTCTCGGCCAGCGAGTGACGCGAAGACTACGCCCTTGATTTTTACTGGACAAACGAATAATTGTTAGGGGGTGGTGAATTCAATTCATCTGGATACGATGAAAGAATCGTCCCGCGCGTATCGCAGTGCAGATGTCAGCATAGGTTGTTGTCGTTATTGGCTTCGCACCTACCAACATACGGCGGCCCAACCATCGGCAAGAGCGCCCGTTCCGGGCGCATACAAAAAACGCGGCCGAGGCCGCGTTTCGAGTCAGAGTCCGGCAGGACGTGTAACACTCACGCCTTGTGCTCGACCACCACGCACTGGTAGACGCCTGCGAAAAACGTCTTCTTGCGCCACACGAATTTCTCGGCATTGCGCGCGTAGTGCTGTATTTCATTCTTCCACATCGCTTCGGCGAACGGTTCGAGGTAGTGGTTGACGATCTTCAGGATGTAGCGGATCGGCTGCCATTTGGCGGGGTTGTGGTAATCGACGAGGACGGCCTTGCTGCCCTTGGGCAGTTTTTCCAGCATGTGATTGACGATCTCGAATTTCTTCTCCTCCGGCACTTCGTGCAGCAGGAAGAAACTGCAGATGAGATCGTAATGATCCTTTTCGCCGACGGCATAGGATGCGGCATCGGAACGGATGACCTTGGTCCACTCCATGCCGGCCAGCTTGCGCGTGCCATGCTCGATCTGCACCGGAGTCACATCGGTAAGGTGGAACGCCCCCTTGGGTCCGACTTTCTTCGCCGCACGGGTCACCAGGTCGCCATAGACGTGCGCCAGTTGCCAGACGCGCGAGCCTTCCTTGATTTCGTTGAGGTAGGCGCGCATCAGGCGCTGGTCGTTGAGGAACAGCAGAACGCGCACGACCCAGTTGTGATCCAGCGCACGCACCCATTTCGGATCGACGTACGCCCAGTCGTACACCTCGGTCATGTACGCTGGAACACCGTCGTAATAAGGGTCGACGGCAAGTGACGAATGGTTCTTGGTCATGTTCAGTCCTGTCTGTTCAGTAGTCCCGGGCAAGCGAGAAGTGCTCGCGGCAGGTCTGCGCGACCTGGAGGAACCGGAGGGGGATGAAAAAAGGGGGATTATCCCCCATCCGCGGCCGCATGGTCAAACATCGAAAGCTGAAAATAACGAATAAAACCCTTTTGTATCATGGTACTTGCGTAACAGCACCTCCCTGCCGGGTCGGCGGAATCTGCTCCGCGCCGAAGATCAGGACGGCAGCGGTTCGAACAGTGCGGCGATGTCGTCCTCACCGAATTTGACTGCCGCATTGCTGTCTGCCGACAGGATTCCGTCAGCGAGATCGGCCTTGCGTTCCTGCAAGGCGAGAATCTTCTCTTCGATGCTCCCGGCGACGATCAGCTTGTAAACGAACACCGGCTTGTCCTGCCCGAGACGGTGCGCCCGGTCGGTCGCCTGGTTTTCAACGGCGGGGTTCCACCAGGGGTCGTAATGAATCACGGTATCGGCGGCGGTCAGATTCAGGCCCACCCCGCCAGCCTTCAGGCTGATCAGGAAGACCGGCACTTCACCCGCCTGGAAGCGGCGTACGGGTGTCTCGCGATCGGCGGTATCTCCGGTCAACAACTCGTAGGCGATTCCCGCCCGCTTCATTTCGCCCTCGATCAAGGCGAGCATGGCGGTGAACTGCGAGAAAACCAGGATTTTCCGCCCCTCATCGACCAGTTCCGGCAGCATGGTCATCAACAGATCCAGCTTGGCCCGTTCCTTGACCCGTTGTGCTACCGGAGATTTGACGAGCCGGGGATCGCAACAGACCTGGCGTAACTTGAGCAGTGCATCGAGGATGACGATCTGGCTGCGCCCGAATCCCTTGATGGCGATTTCCTCGCGCACCATCACGTCCATTGCCGCACGTACCGCCTCGTACAGGTCGCGCTGGCTGCCCGCGAGTTCGACCTTGCGCTGAATGATTGTTTTCGGCGGCAGTTCCGGCGCAACCTCTTCCTTGCGCCGGCGCAGAATGAAGGGGCGGATGCGCTGCGCCAGCAGATTCCGCCGTTCCCCATCCCCCTGCTTCTCGATCGGCGTGCGCCAATAGCGGGCGAAGGTGTTGCTGCCGCCTAGAAAGCCGGGCAGCAGGAAGTCGAACTGGCTCCACAATTCGCCGAGGTGGTTTTCGAGTGGCGTACCGGTCAGGCACAGGCGATGCCGCGCATCGATCCGTCGAACCACTTCCGCCCCTTGGCTTCGCGAGTTCTTGACGGTCTGCGCCTCATCGAGAATCAGCATGTGGTAGGAGAAACGGGTCAGATCGGCTGCGTCGCGCCAGAGCAGCGGATAGGTCGTCAGCACGACGTCGTGCTCGGGAATCTCGTCGAAGCGCGACTTGCGTTCCACGCCCTGAAGCGACAGCATCGAGAGTCCGGGAGCAAATCGCGCCGCCTCGTTCATCCAGTTGAAAACCAGCGACGTCGGCAGGACGATCAGGGCCGGACGGTCAAGCCGGCCACTCTCCTTTTCCAGGAGAAGATGCGCCAATGCCTGCGCCGTTTTGCCCAAGCCCATGTCGTCGGCAAGGATGCCGGAAAGTCCCTGCTCGCGCAGAAACTGCAGCCAGGCAACGCCTTCCTTCTGGTAGGCACGCAGTTCCAGCCCGAGCCCCTTGGGTGGCTTGATCTCGCGCACCCCCTGTGCCGCGAGCAAGCGGTCGGCCAGGGCGATGATTTCTTCGTGGCCGCGAAACTGCCAGCGACTGGTGTCGCTCAACACCTTCAGGCGCTGGGCATCGAATCGCGAAATACGCAGGAGTTTTCCATCAAACGCGTCGAACAGGTCGATCAGGGTCAACGCCAGCGGCTTGAGACGTGCAGCGGGCACCCGCAGGCGCTTGTTCGCCGGCGTCCTCAGTTCGATCTGCTCATTGTCGTCGATCCGGAGAACATCAACGGTTTCCAGCCAGCGTGAGTCACGCTGAAACAGCGAGGCGAGGAGTGGCGCCAGAGGCAGCCGTTCTCCCTCGACGATGATGCCCATATCGAGGTTGAACCAGCCGCTGTCGGAGGCGACAAGATCGGCCTCCCACGCATCGACCCGCAACGAATGGTGACGGAACTCTTCGTCGAAGCCGACTTGCCAGCCCGCTTCGCGCAACGCGGGAAGCGACTCTTCCATGAAACGGGCCCAGGCGGCCTCGCTCTCCAGACCATAGGCATTTTCCGGCACGGCGCCGCACGCACGCAGCACCGTTACGGGAACCCTCTCCAGACCATACGGGGAAAGTTGGGCCAGAAGCGCTGCCTCGGCTTCCGGTCGACGTGTAACCCGTACTGTTTCGCCATCGGCAAGCGCGACGAATTCCCTGGTATCGCCGGCACCGACCTCGGCATCCTGGTAACGGAATCCGGCAAGAGCGACGTCGAAGCCGACGGTATCGGTACACGACGCGTACTCGCGCCATGGGTCATGGCCGTTGGTCTCCAGCGTCTCCAGGCGAAGCACGGGAACTGGAGCAACGTCGATGCAGCGGAGCAAGGCCTGCGCGTTTTCCTCGGGCGCAGGCAGATCGGGGGCCAGCTCCGCAAGCATCGCTGCCACGACTTCGGCCTGCATGTCTCCCAGCGGCGGCAGCGAAAACAGGCGGGCGATGACATCCGGGTCACCGGGAACATCGAGCGTGCCCACGACGCTTCGGTCAAGGTCGACATACCAGGGCGGCAACAACGGAATGGCAAGACATCCTTCCGCGAGCCCCCTGAAACACGGACGCTGAAAGCCCTGCTCGTCAATCCGCCACGCGAGCCGCCCTGGCCGGCTCTCGCCGGGAAGCAAAGGAGACAAGTCGCTGGCCAAGGCAAAGCGGCCGGTGCGCAACAGGCGTTGCAGCAAGTCACCACCGTCGTGCTCCCCGAAGCCATAGGCGCGCAGGCCACTCTCGCCGGGGAGTTCATAGCGCAGCAACTGCAGGATTTCCGCATCCTGGTCGGTTACGGCCGACAACGCCTTGGCTGCCCCGCGCTCGATATCCCACAGGACCTCTGCGTCTTCGAGGCTGCGGCCGCGGTGCACGGTGATGCCAAAGCAACTGGCATCCTGCGTCCAGTGCAGAAGGTAATAAATCTGATTACGACTCGACGTCGTCCGGCTGCCGCTCTGGCTGACCGCCAGCGAGACCCGCCGCAGTTCATCCGCCCAGGACATCCCTGGCGGGGCAACAGGCTCGTTATCGTTTATTTCGTGGACAGTCTTAGACGACATCAATGACAGGTTTCATGGGCGCCCTCCGTATCGGTTTGGAAAGGAGGGGCGCTGGGCAACTCCGACTAGCGATTCAACGAATCGTCAGCCAGACGCCAAGTACTTGAATCAGAATGAATACGATACTCCGGCACCTACCCTCGGCTCAGTCCCGGAAATTTCCGTACTTGATCGGGAAATCGGTTATCGCGTTGGTTACCGTCGCGATACACGCCTGCAACTCGTCTCGCTTCGCGCCGGACACCCGCACGGTATCTCCCTGAATCGACGCCTGCACCTTCAGCTTCGAGTCCTTGACCAGCTTGACGATCTTTTTGGCAAGCTCGGTCTCGATGCCGACCTTGATCTTCAGTTCCTGCTTGACCTTGTTGCCGGATATTTTCTGGACGGGCTGGTGATCGAGGCGCTTCACGCTTTCCTTCTCCTTTTTCTCCATCGCGGGGAAAAGGATGTCCTTTATCTGGTCGAGCTGGAAGTCGGAATCGCCATGAAGCGTGATGATCTTGTCTTTATCGTTGAGCTCGACCTTGGCCGACGTACCCTTGAAGTCATAGCGCGCGTCGATCTGGCGGCTGGTGACGTCAATGGCATTCTTCAATGCAACAAGGTCGGCTTCGGAAGAAAAATCGAATGATGGCATGGTATCCCTTCAACAAATCGTCTGTGTCACAGCCGCTCAGCCGTAATGGCAGACGTAGTGGTACGGCTCTTCACAGACGATCTCGAACGACGAGTTACCGGGCACGTTGAACGACTGCCCCGCCGAATAGGTTATCCACTCGTTCTCCCCCTTGAGGCGCACACGGCACGAACCGCTCACGCACTCCATGATTTCCGGCGCGCCGGTAGTGAATACCAGCGACGCGGGCAGAACCACGCCAACCGACTTCTTGGTACCGTCGGCAAACTGGATGGAATGACTGACGCATTTTCCGTCGAAATAGACGTTGGCCTGTTTGACGACGCTGACGTTATCGAATTGAGACATATCACATTCCCCAAAACCTCTGGATCAGGGCCTTGGCTACAAAACCAAGCATGCCGAAAGCCAGAACAAAAAACAGAACGAAGGTGCCGGTTTTACCGGCCTTCGACTTCCAGGCGAGTTCGCCGATGATGAACAACATGAAGAGCATGAAGGCGGCAATCCCGAAGGACATGCCGAAAGCGGAAACCTGCTCTTCCGTAAAACCGAACATCAACGGCGCACAACCTGCTCAACTACTATGGATTGACCCGACCGAGCAGAAGGTACTCCATCAAGGCCTTTTGCACATGCAGGCGATTTTCAGCCTCGTCCCACACGAAGCTCTGCGGTCCGTCGATCACCTCGGCGGTCACTTCCTCGCCCCGGTGAGCCGGCAGACAGTGCAGGAAGATCGCATCCGGATTGGCGACCTTCATCATCTCGGCATCGACCTGCCAGTCGGCGAAATCGCGCAGCCGCTCCTCGTTCTCGGCTTCGAACCCCATCGAGGTCCACACGTCGGTCGTGACGATATCCGCGCCGCGGACGGCATCCATCGGATCGGCAAACTGCTTGAAATGACCGGTACCGTGCAAGCCTGCCCGCTCCGGCTCGACCTCATAGCCCGGCGGCGTCGACACATGCACGTTGAAGCCGAGGACTTCACCCGCCTGCAACCAGGTATTGCAGACATTGTTCGAATCACCGATCCAGGCCACCGTCTTGCCCTCGATCGAGCCGCGGTGCTCGATGTAGGTGAAGATGTCGGCCATGATCTGGCACGGGTGGTACTCGTTGGTCAGGCCATTGATCACCGGAACACGTGAGTGCGCGGCAAAGCGCTCGACGATGGTCTGCTCGAAGGTGCGGATCATGACGATGTCGCTCATGCGCGAAATGACCTGCGCGGCATCCTCGATCGGCTCGCCGCGCCCCAGCTGCGAATCACGGGTATTGAGGTAGATTGCCGAACCGCCGAGTTGCTGGATTCCCGCCTCGAACGACAGGCGGGTCCGCGTGCTGGCCTTCTCGAAAATCATCACCAGCGTACGATCGCTCAACGGCCAATAACGCTGATAGGCCTTGAACTGCGCCTTGATCCAGCGCGTGCGGCCGAACAGGTACGCATATTCCTCGCGGGTGAAATCGTTGAACTGCAGGTAGTGCCTGACGACTGGCTTAACGGGAGTCATGTCCGTATCCGATCAGGAAGAAAGAAATTCGCGAATCAGCGCGCCAAGCCGCTGGACCAGTTCGCTGGCGTCATCGGCGCTGAAATTCAGGGAGGGCAGCAAACGCACGACCTTCTCGGCGGTCACGTTGATCAGCAAGCCGGCGTCGAGCGCCAACCGGACCAGTTCTCCGCACGGACGATCGAGCTCTATACCGATCATCAGGCCCTGGCCGCGAATGCCGACGAATCCTTTGACGCCAGCCAGTTCCCGCGCCATGCCGTCCCGGATGAGTTCTCCGACGGTTATCGCATTCGCCAGCAGCTTGTCCTGATCGATTACCGCCAGCGTCGTCAACGCTGCGGTCGTCGCCAGCTGGTTGCCACCGAACGTCGAACCGTGGTTGCCCGGCTTGAACAGGCCGGCGGCCTTCCCGGCAGCCAGACAGGCGCCGATCGGCACGCCGCTGGCCAGACCCTTGGCCAGCGTCACCACATCGGGAAGAATGCCGGCGTGCTGATAGCCGAACCAGGTACCGGTACGCCCCATGCCGCACTGCACCTCGTCACAGATCAGCAGCCAGCCGTTGTCGTCGCAGAGCTTGCGCAGACCGCGCTGATAATCAGGATCAGAGACGTAGATACCGCCCTCGCCCTGAACGATTTCAAGCATGACGGCAACAACGTTCTTGTTGTGTTCGGCAATCGCGCTCACCGCCTCGAGGTCGTTGAACGGCACGCGCACGAAGCCTGAAACCAAGGGCTCGAAACCGGCCTGGACCTTGCGGTTTCCGGTCGCCGAGAGCGTCGCCAGCGTACGTCCGTGGAAAGACTGCTCCATGACGATGATCGCCGGATTGTCTATGCCTTGTTGATGGCCATAGAACCGGGCCAGCTTGATCGCCGCTTCATTGGCTTCGCAACCGGAATTGCAGAAGAACACCTCTTCCATGCCTGACAACGCGGCCAGCCGGTCCGACAGTTCTTCTTGCTGCGGCATGCGATAGAGGTTGGAGGTGTGCAACAGACGCCCCGCCTGCGCCGCAATCGCCGAAACCAGAACCGGGTGATTGTGCCCGAGCGTATTGACTGCAATCCCCGACAAGGCATCGAGGTAAACCTTGCCTTCGGTGTCGGTCACCCGGCTACCGCTTCCATGACTGAAAGCGACTGGCAACCGGCCATAGGTATTCATCAGGTGAGACATAATCAACCCCTTGCTGAGGTGCAAAAACTGAAACGGCGGCCTACGCCGCCGGAACAGACCGGGCCTCGCCGGTAAATTGCGAACTGGGCCTGCGACAGGCCGCGCGCCGAAAATGCTGAAAGAAAAATTCTATGAGAAAACACCGGGCTTGTATAGGCCGAAACGGCCTGCAGTACAAAGCAAAACGGCGCCCGAGGGCGCCGCCAATTACATCCGAACCCCTGAACTATCAGGCAGCAAGCGCCTTGATCTGGGCCGACAGCCGGCTCTTGTGCCGTGCCGCCTTGTTCTTGTGGATGATCTTCTTGTCGGCAATGCTATCGATCTCCGAAACGGATTGCTGGAAAACGATTTGAGCAGCAGCCTTGTCGCCAGCGACAATCGCCTTCTGCACACGCTTTACCGCCGTGCGCATAGCGGAGCGCTGGCTTGCGTTGTGGGCGCGTTGCTTGACGGCTTGACGGGCACGCTTACGAGCTTGTGCGCTATTGGCCATGAGTTGATCCTCAAAAAGCAGATGAGTTAATCGAAAACGCGAAATTGTACAGACTCATTCATTCGATAGCAAGCGATTATTGGAGACGCTCAGACCTTCCTGCCGCCCCTCCTCCCGCTTATGCGGCTAAGATGGCGCCTTTGCCAATACCGCACCTAGCCGATGAACCTACTGAAAGCGCTGGCCACGGTCAGTTCCATGACACTCGTCTCACGCATCCTCGGTTTCGTCCGGGATTTCGTGATCGCCCGAATCTTCGGCGCGGGGATGATGACCGATGCCTTTTTCGTTGCCTTCAAACTGCCGAACCTTTTTCGCCGCCTGTTCGCCGAAGGGGCGTTTTCCCAGGCATTCGTTCCCATCCTGGGGGAATACAAAAACAAGCTCGGCGAAAACGACGCCAAGCGTCTGGTCGACCAGGTCGCCTCGCTGTTGCTGCTCGTCTTGATTGCCGTCACGCTTGCCGGCATGGCGGGGGCGCCGCTGCTCGTCTATATATCCGCCCCCGGCTTTGTCGCCGAGCCGGACAAGTTCGCCCTCACTGTCGAGCTGACGCGCATCACCTTCCCGTACATCCTGTTCATGTCGCTCGTCGCCCTCGCCGGAGGTATTCTCAACACCTGGAACCGCTTCGCCATTCCGGCATTTACGCCGGTATTGCTCAACATCTCCTTCATCGGGATGGCGCTCTTCGCCGCACCGTGGTTCGAACGTCCGGTCATGGCGCTCGGCTGGTCGGTCTTCATTGGCGGCGCCCTGCAACTGGCATTCCAGCTGCCTGGCTTGAAGCACATCGGCATGCTGCCGCGCTTTTCGCTCGACTGGCGCGCCCCGGGCGTGCGGCGAATCCTCGCGCTGATGGCCCCCGCGGTGCTCGGCGTATCGATTTCCCAAGTCAGCCTGCTGATCAACACCATTTTCGCGTCATTTCTCGATACAGGCAGCGTATCGTGGCTGTACTACGCCGACCGGCTGATGGAATTTCCTTCCGGAATGCTCGGCGCGGCGCTCGGGACGATCCTCCTGCCATCGCTGTCGAAATACCACGCCGGCGGACAACACGACGAGTACTCCAGGCTGCTTGACTGGGGATTGCGCCTGACACTGCTGCTGGCGGCGCCCGCTGCGGTTGCCCTGGCGATCATCGCCGTGCCGTTGATTGCCACGCTGTTTCATCACGGTGCCTTCACGACGAACGACGTTTTCATGACCCGCAACGCGCTGATCGCCTACAGCGTCGGCCTGCTCGGCCTGATCCTCGTCAAGGTGCTGGCGCCCGGCTTCTACGCCCGCCAGAACGTCCGCACCCCGGTCAAGATCGGCTTGATCACCCTATGCGTCACCCAGGCGCTCAATCTGGCGCTCATCGGCTGGCTCAAGCATGCCGGCCTGGCACTGGCCATCGGTCTGGCCGCCTGCCTCAACGCCGGGCTGCTTTATCGGGGATTGCGCCGGCACGCGATTTACACGCCGCAACCGGGATGGCTGGCATTTTCGCTCAAGTTGCTCGCCGCCCTCGTCGTAATGGCGGCAGTGCTGTGGTTTATTGCCGGGGACGCATCCAACTGGTTGCAATGGAATCTCGCCACCCGATTGTGGCGACTCGCCGTTGTCGTAATCATCGGCGCGACCAGCTATTTCGCTACACTATGGCTCATCGGCTTCCGCCTCCGTGATTTCAGGCGTCGCGCAGCCGAATGATCCTAACAGGAGAACCCACCATGAAACTGACGAGCAACAGCTTCGCAGACGGACAGCGGATCCCGGGAGACTATTCATTTTGCGTTGCCGACCCGGCGCACCATGTCTGCCTCGGCAAGAACATGAACCCCCACCTGGCCTGGAGCGACGCCCCGCCCGAGACACGCTCCTTCGTCATGATCTGCCACGATCCGGACGTCCCCTCCCGCGGTGACGACGTTAACCAGGAAGGACGAACCGTCCCGGCCACGCTGCCACGTATCGACTTCTTCCACTGGGTGCTGGTCGACCTGCCGGCTGACATGCACGAAATCACGGTGGGCGAGTTCTCGAACGAAGTCACCCCGCGCGGAAAGGGTGGTCCGGTTGCGCCACACGGTGCACGCCAGGGGACCAATGACTACACCGCCTGGTTTGACGGTGATGGCGACATGCGCGGCGACTACTTCGGCTACGACGGCCCCTGCCCGCCCTGGAACGATGAAATCCGCCACCGCTACGTGTTCACGGTTTTTGCGCTGGATATCGATACTTTGCCGCTGGACGGCAAATTCGGCGGCCAGCAGGTCCGTGACGCGATGAAAGGGCACATTCTCGCGGAAGCCAGCCTGACCGGCCTCTACGCCCTGAATCCGTCGGTCGTCTTTTAGGGAAAAGCGGTCGTAAAAAAAACCGGGGCCAGCCAGAAGCTCGCCCCGGTTTTGATTCGCCCCGGCAGTCTCAGGACAGCGCAGCCAGCGCGTCCCGGGTAATACCTTCGACACTCCCCACGCCGGATATCGTGCGCACCTTCGGTGCCGCCGACTCGCCCGTGGCCGCCCATTCCGTGTAAAAAGCCATCAGCGGCCGCGTTTGCGCATGATAGACCTCCAGCCGCTTGAGCACCGTTTCACAGGAGTCGTCATCGCGCTGGATCAGCGGCTCGCCGGTCACGTCGTCCTTGCCCTCGACTTTCGGTGGATTGAACTTGACGTGATAGGTCCGACCCGACGCGAGATGCACGCGACGTCCGCTCATGCGCTCGACGATCTCCGCGTCCGGAACGTCGATCTGCAGAACGAAATCAAGCGGAACGCCCGCTTTCCGGATGGCCTCGGCCTGCGGAATCGTGCGCGGAAAGCCGTCGAACAGGTACCCCGCCTGGCAGTCATCCTGCAACAACCGCTCCCGGACGAGATTGACGATGATGTCGTCGGAGACCAGTCGCCCCTCGTCGATCACCTTCTTGGCTTCCAGACCCAGTGGCGTTCCGGCCTTGATCGCCGCCCGCAGCATGTCGCCAGTGGAAATTTGCGGAATCCCGAATTTTTCACAGATGAATCGGGCTTGTGTCCCCTTGCCGGCGCCAGGCGGACCAAGCAATATGAGCTTCATGGTTTTTTCCTTGAATAACAAAAGAGATGAACGAAATCGGAAAGCCCCCCGTGTGCCGGCATGCCGGGGGGCGCAGGTCACGGATTCTTGCTGAACCACTCCTGCATGCGCGCCGCGTCCTCGGGCGTATCGACGCCGGGCATCGGCAGATGATCGGAAACGAGCACGCTGATCCGGTAGCCATGCCACAAGGCACGTAGTTGCTCGAGCGCCTCGAAGCCCTCGACCGGAGAAGGGGTCAATCTGGCGTAGGCGCGGAGAAATCCGGCGCGATAGGCGTAAAGGCCGATGTGCCGGCAGGCGATGAACCCCGACGGAAGCGACTCCTTGTCCTTCGCGAAATGGTCCCGCGCGAAGGGAATCGGCGCACGCGAGAAATACATGGCGTCGCCATTCGCCTTGCAAACGACTTTGACCACGTTGGGAGCAAAAAAATCGGCAGTATTGTCGATGGGGTGCGCGACGGTCGCGATATCCGCGCCACTCTCGGCAAGTTGCTGCGCCGTCCGCGCGACCAGCGCCGGATCGATCAGTGGCTCGTCGCCCTGCACGTTAACGACGATCGTATCGTCACTCCAGCCCCGCAGCTCCACCACTTCGGCCAGACGATCGGTTCCCGTCGGATGATCGGTACGCGTAAGCAGCACCGAAAGTCCGCTCTGCTCGGCGGCTTTGACCACCTCCGGGTGATCCGTCGCGACCCACACCTCCTCCGCACCCGACATCACGGCACGCTCGGCAACACGAGCAACCATCGGCTTTCCACCCAGATCGAGGAGCGGCTTCGCCGGCAAACGGGTCGACGCGTAACGGGCCGGAACGACGGCCATGAATTTGACATGACTCGACGACATCAGCACTCTCCCTCGTTCAGGCGGCGTGCCTGGTCTTCCAGCATGATCGGGATGTCGTCGCGCACCGGGAAAGCCAGCTTGCACGGTTTGCAGACCAATTCCCGCTCGGCTTTGCGATACTCAAGGTTGGCCTTGCAAATCGGGCAAACGAGGATATCAAGCAGACGCGCATCCATTCAGTTTCTCCAGTATCAGGTCCATCAACGAACGCCCGTCCGGCGCTTCATCGACGCATGCCTCGACAGGAAGCACCCACGCTTCCGGCAAGGCCAAACCGGCGCATTTTACCGCATCTTTCTCGGTCATCAGCAGCACGCAGCCGTTGGCAAAGGCAAGATCCGCCTGGCGATAGGCGTGGTGATCCGGAAACGGATGCGCCTCGAACTCCAGCCCCAGGGCTGTCAATTGCGCAAAGAAGCGCGCGGGATCACCGATCCCCGCCACGGCATGGAGCGGCTTGCCACGCAGGTCGGCAGCGCGACAAGCATGGCCGCGATCATTCAACGAATAGAAAGCATCGGCGAGCAAGCGCATGGGAAAGGCTGGCACGACCGATTCCATCTCGCCCCCTGCCGCGCCGGCACCATTTCGCACAACAGCAGTAACCCCGGCGAGGCGCAACACCGGTTCACGCAACGGACCGGCCGGCAGCAATTGCCCGTTGCCGACACCGCGCCCGTCGAGTACCACCAACTCCACCGTGCGCTCGAGACGATAATGCTGCAAGCCGTCGTCGGAAATAATCACATTGCATTCCGGATGCGCGAGCAGCAGCGCCTTTCCGGCAGCTACCCGGCTCTGGCCGACCACCACAGGAACGCAGCTCCGCCGGGCCAGCAAAAGGGGTTCGTCACCAACGAGTTCGGCATCCGAATCCGGACGAACCTCGAGCACTCCCTGGCCGGCTTTGCCGCCGTAGCCTCGACTGATGATCCCGGGCCGCATCCCATATTCCTGCAACTTGGTCGCGAGCCAGAGAACCAGCGGTGTTTTGCCGCTCCCGCCGACGGTCAGATTTCCGACGACAATCACAGCGACAGGCAAACGAAACGAGGGGAGCCAGCCGATACGAAAGAGCGCTCGCCGCAACGCGACGAGCAAACGAAACAGCCAGGAGAGCGGAAGCAACGGCCACAACGAGGGCGCCAACCGCCGCTGGAACCAAAGTCGGGGCAAACTCGCCTTCAAGCCCCCAGCCATCTGCGACTCGACCGGTCTTCAGCGCGGCGACTGTGTCGCAAATGAAATACGCGGGTACCCCACCGACTGCGCCGCCTGCATGATGTCGACGACGCTCTGATGGGTCGCCTTGGCATCGGCATTGATCACGATCACCGGATCCTTCTTGTCGCCAGCGGCCCGCTGCAGCGCTTCACCGAGCGAACGCACATCCGTCGCACCGAGCGGCACCTTGTTGACCAGAACCTGCCCGGTCGCCGTCACCGCCACATTGACTTCGTTCGGCTCCTCGTTCTGCTGGCTCGCATCTGCCGTCGGAAGGTTGATCTCCAGACCGGAAAACTTGGCGTAGGTCGTGGTCAGCATCAGGAAGATGATGATCACCAGCAACACATCGATGAGGGGAATCAGGTTTATCTCGGGCTCGTCGTGGCCGCGACCGCGCTGGAAGTCCATGGCCGTACCCTATGCCCGGCGTTCGCCGTGCAACACCTCGACCAGACGGACGGCCTGCTGCTGCATGTCGACAACGAAACTATTGACCAGCGCCCGGAAATGCCGCCAGAAAATCATGCTCGGGATGGCGATCAACAAACCGAAGCCGGTGTTGTACAAAGCGACTGAGATACCATGCGCCAACTGCACGGGGTTGCTCCCGGTCGGCGCCTGCGAGCCGAAGATCTCGATCATCCCGACCACGGTTCCGAACAGTCCCATCAAGGGGCTGATCGATGCGATCGTTCCCAGCGTCGTCAAATAGCGCTCGAGTTCATGCGCCACAACGGCGCCGGTTTCCTCGACCGCCTCACGCATGATCTCGCGTGAACTGCCGACGTTGCGCAACCCGGCCGCCAGCACCCGCCCGAGCGGCGACTGCGCCTCCAGCGACGCGACGATCGACTCGTTCAGCGACTGTTTTCGGTACTCGGTGATGACGCTCTGCAGCAACCCATTCGGGAGCACCTTCGAGCGCCGCAATGCAACCAGCCGCTCGATGATCAAAGCAACGGAGATAACCGACGCCAACAGCAAGGGCCAGATGGGCCAACCGGCCGCCAGAATAATCGAAAACACGCTTTCTCTCCGATGACGAATCAAGCCGCGAACTTTAGCCTGAGGAGCCGTCAGCGGCAACCCCCGAGCAAAGTAATAAAAATTCCCTTGTCCACAAAATCTGTGGATAACAATGTGGATGAATACTGAGGAAGCCCGCTAAGTCCCGCTTGGAAAAGGCTTTTTTACACTTTGCAAAAATATTCGGCAGACGACAAAAACAATTAATAAACAATAACTTAAAAAAACACCCTTGCCACCACTGGGTTTGCACGCCGACCCCTGGCGCAAACCCAGTAAACATGTGCATGAATTGACAAGAATGTAGAATTGGGGCATGACAGAAAGCCCCTTCTTCGATCAAAGCCCCGCCGCCACAGCCCCCGTCTTGACGGTATCGCTGCTCAACCGGCTGGCCCGGGAGCGGCTCGAATCGGCCTTCCCCTTGTGCTGGGTTGCCGGTGAAATTTCCAATCTGACGTATGCCAGCTCCGGCCATGTCTATTTCTCGCTGAAGGACAGCAATGCGCAAGTGCGCTGCGTGATGTTCCGCAACCGGGCGCAACTGCTCGGATGGCGCCTGGAAAACGGGCAGCACATCGAGGCACGCGTTCTCGTCACCCTCTACGAAGCGCGCGGGGATTACCAGCTCAATGTCGAAACTGCCCGGCGCGGCGGCGTCGGCAACCTGTTCGAACAGTTCCTGCGACTGAAGGCCAAACTGGAAAGCGAAGGTCTGTTCGCTACAGAACACAAGCGTCCCCTGCCCGCCTTTCCACAGCGGTTGGGCATCGTCACTTCACCGCAGGCCGCCGCATTACGGGACGTTCTCACGACCCTCGCGCGGCGCGCTCCACATGTCGGCATCGTGCTCTACCCAACACCGGTGCAGGGCGAAGGTGCGCCGGGACGCATTGTCTCTGCCTTGACCACGGCCAGCGATAGGCACGAATGCGACGCACTGATCCTCTGCCGCGGCGGCGGAAGCCTGGAAGACTTGTGGGCATTCAACGACGAAGCCGTTGCCCGTGCGATCCGGGCCTGCAAGATCCCGATCGTGACCGGCGTCGGGCATGAAACCGACTTCACGATTGCCGATTTCGCCGCGGATCATCGCGCGGCCACACCAACGGCCGCAGCCGAACTCGCCGCACCGCATCGGGCAGCGCTCATGCAGCAGTGCGTCGACCAGCTCCGGATGCTGACTCGACTCGCTGATCGTTCGCTCGAACGACGTGCTCAGCACCTCGACATGCTGGCCAAGCGGCTGATTTCTCCAGCGCAGCGACTGGTCCAGCGACGACAGTTGCTCGCCGCCTGCCAAAGCCGCCTCACGACGGCATTGCAGCAAGCTGTCGCTCGCGGGACGCTGACGACCCTCCGGCTGAGCCAGCGACTGCGGCTCGCGAGACCGAACACCGAGCGACTGAGTGTTCGCCTGACAACGCTCTCCGAAAGACTGAACAGCGCTATGCGCACGGCCCTCGATTCGCGCAGCACACGCCTCGCCCACATCGGCGCCGGTCTTGCCCATCTCAGCCCGGACAACGTCCTCGCGCGCGGCTACAGCATCGTCACCGACGAATCCGGCCGCATACTCAACAGCAGCCGCGGACTGGAACCAAATGACCGCATCAATGTCTCTTTTCACGCCGGCCGCGCCGAAGCGCGCATCACCGCGGTGCAGCCCTGAATAGCATATCCGCTGGACGTGCCAGCCCACCGGAAAGACAACAACGATCTCAGCCGCTCTAACTCAAAAGGAGAAACCATGGAACATCAACTGCCGCAACTCCCGTTCGCCCAGGACGCACTCGCCCCGCACATCTCGAAGGAAACGATCGAGTACCACTACGGCAAGCACCATCAGGCCTACGTCACCAACCTGAACAACCTGATCAAGGGAACGGAATTCGAAGCCCTCGATCTCGAAACCATCGTCAAGAAAGCCCCGGCCGGCGGCATCTACAACAACTCGGCGCAGGTATGGAATCACACCTTCTTCTGGAACAGCCTGGCGCCGAATGGCGGCGGCGCACCGACCGGCGCGCTGGCTGACGCAATCAACAAGAAGTGGGGATCCTTCGACGACTTCAAGAAAGCCTTCCAGGCCTCGGCCGTCGGCAACTTCGGCTCCGGCTGGACCTGGCTGGTCAAGAAGCCTGACGGCTCGGTTGATATCGTCAACATGGGCGCTGCCGGCACCCCGCTGACCACCGCCGACAAGGCCCTGCTGTGCATCGACGTCTGGGAACACGCCTATTACATCGACTACCGCAACCTGCGGCCGAAATTCGTCGAAACGTTCCTCAACAGCCTCGCCAACTGGAGCTTCGCCGAGAAGAACTTCGCAGCCTGATCGTGCCTGGGCAGCTGCATGGAGCCCCGGCACGGCCGGGGCCAGCCATGCGGCAAGTCAATCGTCTATCGTGCCGCGTTGATCTTCGCATTGATCTTTGATTGACGCCTAAAAAGCAGACGTATAGAATTCGCTCCGTTTTTGGGGGCGTAGCTCAGTTGGGAGAGCGATTGGTTCGCAATCAATAGGTCGGCGGTTCGATCCCGCCCGTCTCCACAGAATTCCCAAAGCGAAAAGGCCAGTTTCCACTGGCCTTTTCGCTTTTCTGGGTTGGGAAACGCCTCCGAGAAAAACAAGCACTGTCGGATCGCTTTACACTGGGTCCATGCAATTCTGAACACTATCTCCTACGTCGCTGTTAACAAACAAGAATTCGAAACGCGGCGTTTTTCTTGCTTGGTTCTGCTCGTACTGTTCTCAAACAGTTCGGACAAACCACTACAACCCCACAACCAGATCATTCGCTTAGTTACTCTCTCTTTTGGCATGCATAAGTTGCCGTTCTTTGATGAAAGGAACGATCATGTCAGCCACTATCAAAGTCTTCCATGTCGGAGACAAATGCTTCAGGCACGTTATGAGCAGTTATCACGACCAGGTCGAACTGCGTAACGAAGACGACGAAACCCTCCTGACCTATAGCGACAATTCCAAGGTGTTCGATCAACACGGCCGGCGCGGAAGCATGAGCATCGACTATATAGACGGAGCCCCTCGCTGGGTCTATTGTGAAACACAGAATGATGTTTACCTCATCCTCAGCGCGGACCACATATCCGCCGAGGTAGAAATATCCAGACGCTACATCATGAGTTTGTTCACAACCTGAAAGAACGACGCATTTACCATCATCCCCTAAACTCGCCGGGACCGGATCCGGAACAATTGCTGGAAACACGGATCTCAACATTACGCGCTTTGACCCGGAACATGATTCCGGGATAATGCGTTCATCGTTTTTTTTTGCACTACTTACCCCCCGAAAACACGAACGAGGTTATGCCATGAAAACTAAAGCAGTCGCCCTTCTTTCCGCCATTACCATCGGCGTGGGAACCCTTTCCGGGTGTGCCAACATGAGCGAAACCGAACGCACCACCGGTACCGGTGCCGCCATTGGCGCCGTGGCAGGTGGCTTGCTCGGGGTTGCCACCGCCGGCGGCAACAAGGGCAAGAGCGCGGCCACCGGCGCCGCGATTGGTGCGGCTCTTGGGGCCGGCGGTGGCTACCTCTGGTCACGACACATGCAGGACCAGAAAGCCGCGATGGAACAGGCGACCCAGGGGACGGGCGTCAACGTTACGCAGACGACCGACAACCAGTTGAAACTGGAAATCCCGAGCGACATTTCGTTTGATTCCGGCCGTTACGACATCAAGCCCAACCTCCGCCCGATCCTCGATCGCTTTGCGACCACGCTGAACCAGAATCCGGTCACTACGGTGCGAATCATCGGCCATACCGACAGCACAGGATCGGACGCGGTCAACAACCCGCTGTCGATCAACCGTGCCGCCGCCACGCGCGACTATCTGGTTTCCCGCGGCGTCTCGGCAAGCCGCATCGGCATCGACGGCCGTGGATCGCGCGAGCCGATCGCGGACAACAGCACGCTGTCCGGCAGGGCGATGAATCGCCGTGTCGAGATTTTTGTCGCCGAAGCGGCACGCTGAACGAGCGCAGCGGCATTCCACCGCCTGGCGACTTTTCGGTCGCCAAGACGGATCACAAGGCCTGGCCCGTCCAGGCTTTTTTTCGTCCGCAGAACGGCACGCCAGAGGACCGGGCGAGCCGCCAACGGTGTCTGGTCGTATAATCGCGGCCGACATTTGACATCACCCGCCCACAAGGCCAGACCGCACGCTCTGGCCTTTGTCGTCTTCATCACCGGACCGGCGGGCCGGTTGGAGAACCCGTACCTATGAGCTACACCGCCGAATCAATCTCCGTCCTCAAGGGACTGGAACCCGTCCGCCACCGGCCGGGCATGTACACGCGCACGGACCATCCGTTGCACATCATCCAGGAAGCCATCGACAACGCCGCCGACGAAGCGCTCGGCGGCTATTGCAAGCGCATCGCCGTCACACTGCACACCGACGGTTCGGTGACCGTACTGGACGACGGCCGCGGCATCCCCGTGGAAATCCACCCGGTCGAAGGCGTACCGACGGTCGAGGTCGTCTTCACCCAACTGCATGCCGGCGGCAAGTTCAACAAGGGCGACGGCACCTCCGCGTACCGCTTCTCCGGCGGCCTGCACGGCGTCGGCGTTTCTGTGACCAACGCACTCTCCACCCGTCTCGAAGTCGAAGTCACCCGCAACGGCGGCCGGCACCAGCTGGCTTTTTCCGCCGGCGCGGTCATCGAACCGTTGCAGCGCATCGGTGACGCCCCCAAGCGCGCCAGCGGCACACGCATCCGCGCCTGGCCCGATCCGCAATTCTTCGACTCCCCGACCATCCCGCTCGGCGAACTCGAACGCCTGTTGCGCAGCAAGGCCGTCCTGCTGCCCGGCCTCGACATCTCGCTGACCATCGAAGGCGGCGAGACGAAGTCCTGGCGTTTTGAAAACGGCATGCAGCAATACCTCGCCGAACAGCTCGACGGCGAATTGGCCGCGCCGATCTTCACCGGCGAGAAGTACGCTGCCGCCGGCGACGAGAACTTTCCGGCCGGCTCCGGCGCCGCCTGGGCCCTGTGTTGGAGCGCCGAAGGCAACCTGGCGCGCGAATCCTACGTCAACCTGATCCCGACCCCGGCCGGCGGAACCCATGAAACCGGGCTGCGCCAGGCCGCCTTCGACGCCATCAAGAGCTTCGCCGAACATCACGCGCTGCTGCCCAAGGGGATCAAGCTCGCCGCCGACGACGTCTTCTCGCGGGTCAGCTTCGTCCTCGCCGCGCGCGTTCTCGACCCCTCGTTCCAGGGCCAGACCAAGGAGCGCCTGAACTCGCGCGACGCCGTGGCGCTGGTCTCGCGCATGCTGCGCGACCCGCTCGAACTGTGGCTCAACGAACACCCCGACGCCGCCAAGAAGATCGCCGAACTGGCGATCAAGGCCGCGCAGGCCCGTTCGCGCGCCGGGCAGAAGGTCGAAAAGAAGAAACAGTCGGGCGTCGCTATCCTGCCCGGCAAGCTCTCGGACTGCCAGAGCGAGGATTTGAACCGCAACGAGATCTTCCTCGTCGAGGGCGACTCGGCCGGCGGCTCGGCAAAATCCGGCCGCGACAAGGAGGTGCAGGCGATTCTTCCGCTGCGCGGCAAGGTACTCAACACTTGGGAAGTCGAGCCCGGCAGCCTGTTCGCCAATCGCGAAGTGCACGACATCGCCGTCGCCCTCGGCATCGACCCGCACCTGCCCGACGCACCAGACACGGTGATGGACAATCTGCGCTACGGCAAGGTCGTGATCATGACCGACGCCGACGTCGACGGCAGCCACATCCGCGTCCTGTTGTGCACGCTGTTCTACCGCCACTTCCCGAAACTGATCGAGCACGGCCACCTCTATTTCGCGCAACCGCCGCTGTACCGCCTCGACGTGCCGGCGCAAGGCAAGAAGCGCCCGCCACGCAAGCTCTACGCGCTCGACAACGATGAGCGCGAAGCGCTGCTCGATCGCCTGCAGCTGGAAGGTGTCAAGCCGGAAGCTGTGGATATCTCGCGCTTCAAGGGTTTGGGCGAGATGAACCCCGAACAGCTCTGGGAAACGACCATGTCGCCCGACACGCGCCGCCTGATGCGCGTCCGTTTGCCGTTGGCAACGGAAGCGAAGCCGGTGATGAACATGCTGATGGCCAAGAACGAATCGGCCGGACGGCGCGCGTGGATGGAAGCCAACGGCGCACTGGTTGGCGCGGAGATTTGATCCGGCCCATGCGCATCCTCGAATACATTGGCCTCGACACCGCGCGCGTCGCAAAAACCTATCGCAAGGTCATCGAGGCGATCGCCGCCGACGACTTCCGCGCAACGCAGGTCAAGAAACTGTCGAACCTGAGCCATGGCTAGTTCTACCGCGCCCGACTCGACGACACCAACCGCCTGCTCTTCTCGCTGGTCCGCCATCAGGACGAAGTCTGCGCGCTGATCCTCGAAGTCATCGCCAACCATGACTACGACAAGTCGCGCTTCTTGCGTGGCGCGATTATCGACGAAACGAAAATCCCCGACTGCGATGTCGCCGAAGCCGCGAACGAGGCGCTCCCGCTGCGCTACCTCCACCCCGAGCACGGCACGGTGCATCTGCTCGACAAGCCGACTTCCTTCGACGACGCGCAGGAAGCCATCTACCGCCAGCCCCGTCGTCGGCGGCGCAGGCAGCGGCAAGACCGCACTGACGCTGGAAAAACTGAAGCACGCCGAAGGCGAAACGCTCTACGTCACGCACTCGGCCTTCCGCGACGCGAAGTTCGCGCGCGGCCCGTTCGCCGCGTTGTACGAACTGCTCGCGCCCGCCGCCATCGACGTCAACACCGGCGAGCGGCTGGTGCGCATCGACAGGCACCTCTCGGAATATTTCCTCTTCCAGACCTTCTGGGCGCTGTTCCCGACACGCTTCACCCACTGGCAACGCCGCCCCCTCGGCGCCTTCGAATCGGAAAACATCCTCAAGGCCTGGGAACACCTGCCCGCCAACGTCGTCCCGCCGAACCGCAACAAGAGGCAGCACCTCTCCGGTGTGCTGGCGCGCAACGAAGTCGAACGCGACTACGCCTACAACCGCGCGCTGTTCCAGCGCGTCGCGCAGGGTTGGTACCAGTTCAACCCGAAGCTGTCCGTCCGGCGCCGCGAAAACGGCGAAGAAACCTGGACGCCGATCTTCAAGACCCTGAACCTCCCCTTCCTCAACGAATTCGCCAGAGAGATGCTCACCTCACGCATCGACGTGTATCTCGAACAAGCCGGTCTGCCGGAGCGAACGACACCGATTGTGGCAGAGCGCGCGCTGGCCAAGGCAAGGGAGGAAAAGCAGCGCCTGGAACAGGAAAACAAGGCGCTTCAGGAAAAAAAGGCCGCCCGAAAAGCCCAGCCTCCCGCATGGGGAACGCCTGCAGCCCGGCGCGCCGAAATCGAGCGGATACGTCGAGAAATCGAGGACAAGCGGAAGAAATAGGCGGGCGCGTTTTTCCCGCCCGCATCTGGCGGCGTGCAGATCCCGACGACGAGCGGATGGGTCCTCGCTGATTTGGGCCGCGCGGCGAATTCGGTAGTAGACTGCGCCCTCCCGCGCCAAAGGTCAGCCCTGTCTGGCCTTTGCTGTTTCTGGATGGATTGAAATGACGCATCGCTACGAAGACAACGCCACGCCCGACCTGTTTGGTGAATCGACAACCGGTCTGGCGGAGCCCGCCGCCCCGCCCACCCCTCCAGCGCCCCCTGCCCCCACGGTCACCGCCGAAGACGACGGCGACAGCATCCTGCTGCACGAAACGGCCGCGCGCGACTACCTCGAATACGCCGTCGCCGTGGTCAAGGGCCGCGCGCTGCCGGACGTGAAGGACGGGCAGAAGCCGGTGCAACGGCGCGTACTGTTCGCCATGCACGAACTCGGCCTCGCCGCCGGCGCCAAGCCGGTGAAGTCTGCGCGCGTGGTCGGCGACGTGATCGGTAAATATCACCCGCACGGCGACACCTCGGCCTACGACGCAATGGTGCGCGTCGCGCAGCCGTTCTCGCTGCGCTACCCGCTGGTCGACGGCCAGGGCAACTTCGGCTCGCGCGACGGCGACGGCGCGGCGGCGATGCGTTACACGGAAGCGCGCCTGACGCCGATCGCCGAACTGCTGCTCGGCGAACTCGACGAGGGCACCGTCGACTTCCAGCCGAACTACGACGGCTCCTTCGACGAACCGGCCTACCTGCCCGCCCGCCTGCCCTTTTCGCTGTTGAACGGCGCTTCCGGCATCGCCGTCGGCATGGCCACCGAAATGCCGCCGCACAACCTGCAGGAAGTCGCCAACGCCGCGATCTGCCTGATCGAGAACCCACAGGCCGGCCTCGTCGAGCTAATGCAGCACATCCCCGGCCCCGACTACCCCGGTGGCGCGCAGATCATCTCCACTGAAGCCGAAATCGCCAGTGCCTACGCCAGCAGCCGCGGCAGCCTGCGTGTGCGCGCCCGCTACGAGTTCGAGGAGATGGCGCGCGGCGCCTGGCAACTCGTCATCAAGGAACTGCCGCCCGGCGTCTCGACCGCCAAGGTGCTCTCCGAAATCGGCGCGTTGATGAACCCGCAGCCGAAACCGGGCAAGAAGGCGATCGAACAGTCGGCGGCGCAGTTGAAGGCGCTGTTCGCCGCACACCTCGAACGCGCCCGCGACGAGTCGGGCAAGGACGACGACGTGCGGCTCGTCTTCGAGCCGGTCAGTTCGCGCCTCGACCGCGACGAATTCGTCGCCCTGCTGCTGGCGCATACCAGCCTCGAAACCACCGCGCCGATCAACCTCGTCGCGGTCGGCATCGACGGCCGTCCGTGCCAGAAAACGCTGGCCGACCTGATTGGCGAGTGGTGCCAGTTCCGCCTGACCACCGTGCGCCGGCGCAGCGAATTCCGCCTCGGCAAGGCCAACGACCGCATCCACATCCTCGAAGGCCGGCACATCGTCTTCCTCAACATCGACGAAGTGATCCACCTCATCCGCGAGTCGGACGAGCCGAAACCCGCGCTGATGGCGCGTTTCAACCTCTCGGAGCGGCAGGCCGACGACATCCTCGAAATCCGCCTGCGCCAGCTGGCGCGGCTCGAAGGCATCAAGATCGAGCAGGAACTCGAAAAGCTGCGCACCGAAAAGGCGGAGTTGGAAAAGCTGTTGGGCAGCGACACGTTGATGCGCCGCCTCGTGGTGCGCGAAATCAAGGCCGACGCCGCCAAGCACGGCGACGCGCGCCGGACCTTGATCGAAGCGGCATCGATGGCCTCGCGCTCGGAAGTCGCCGCCGTCGCCGACGAGCCGGTGACGCTGATCGTCTCGGCCAAGGGCTGGGCGCGAGTGCGCCAGGGCCATAACCTCGATCTCTCCGCCGTCGCCTACAAGGACGGCGACGGGCCCGGCGTCAACTACGAATGCCGCTCGGTCGACTCGCTGGTCATCCTCTCCAACGAAGGCCGCGCCTTCACCGTGCCGATCGCCGCGCTGCCCGACGGCCGCGGCATGGGCGCGCCGCTGCCCTCGTTCGTCGACATGGGCAACAGCCGCATCGCCCACGTGCTGGTCGGCAAGCCGGAAGACGAACTCCTCGTCGCCAAGACCTCCGGCTACGGCTTCATCTGCACCTACGGCGACCTGCTCTCGCGGCAGAAGGCCGGCAAGGCGTTTTTGACCGTGGAAGACGGCGCGACCATCCTGCCGCCGACGCGCGTGATCGAAGCCGACCATCTCGCCGCGCTCTCGGAGGACGGCCGCCTGCTCGTCTTCCCGCTCGACCAGATGAAACGGCTGTCGGGCGGCAAGGGCGTGCAGATCATCGGGCTGAAGGACAAGGAGAGCCTGAAGTCGGCGATCGCAATCAAAGGAGCAACGGCCCGCATCACCGGCATCTTCCGCAATCGTCCGAAGGAACTCCTCTCGGAAGAAAAGCACCTCGGCCAGCGCGCGCGGCGCGGCGCGGCGGTGGGGCTGATCAACAATCCGGTGCTGGAGAGCATCCCAGCGACCTCCGGCACGGAGGACTGAACGCATGGAACTGGAACGCTTGCTCCGCTCGCAAGGCTTCGGCAGTCGCGCCGACTGCCGGGCGCTGGTCCGCACCGGCCGGGTGCGCCTTGGCGACGAAATCTGCGACGACCCTTACCGCGACATCGATCCGGACGGGCTGACCTTCAACGTCGATGACACACCCTGGGTCTTTCGCCCGCAGGCCTACCTCGTCCTGCACAAGCCGGCGGACTACGAATGCTCGCACAAGCCACGCTTTCACCCGAGCGTCTACTCCCTGCTGCCGCGACCACTGGTAACGCGCGGTGTGCAGGCCGTCGGTCGTCTCGACGAGGACACCACGGGACTGTTGCTTCTGTCCGACGACGGCCAGTTCATCCATCGCTGCACGTCGCCGAAAAAGCGCGTCGCCAAGATCTACGACGTCACGACGAAACATCCGGTCGACGACGCGCAGATCACGGCCCTGCTCAGTGGCGTGCTGCTCAACGACGACCCGGAACCGGTCGCCGCGCTGGCGTGCGAGAAGATCGCCGACAACCTCCTGCGTCTGACGATCACCGAGGGGAAATACCACCAGGTCAAGCGCATGATCGCGGCAGTGAGCAACCGCGTCGAAGGATTGCACCGCCGCGCCATCGGCGAATACGAACTCCCCGCCGACCTCAAGCCGGGCGAATGGCGCTGGCTTGAGGCGAGCGACCTCTCCCGGATCGAGACCCCGCTTGAAGCCGCCTGACGCCAGCGTTCACTGCAGGCTGGCGACCAGCGCGGCCTCCTGCTTGTGCCAGCGCAGGGGCAGGATATAGGCCTTGACGTTGCGCGGCACCTGGATGGCCCTGGCACTGCCGGCTACGACGACCGGAACCGAGATCATGAAGTCCGGCCCGAACACGCGCCGGGCATTGCCGGAGATGGTATTGGCGACCTCCCCGACGAGATCGCTCAGGTTGACATCCGACAGATCGGGTTCGCCGACGCGCAACAGCAGGTTGCGCAGCAGTTCCCGCTGCGCGGTGAAATAGACGCAGCCGGGGCGATTGCCGGAAATCCCGATGACGCCGGTGAAATCGTAGATCGGCAAGGCCGACGGTTCGCCGAGGTACGGCGTGCCGAGATCGGGCAAACGGCCGGTCTGCCGCTCGAAATACTGATTGACGATCTCGACGAAGGCGCGCAGTTCCTGTTCTTCCATTTCAATCGTCCCCCAGCAGTTCGTCCATCGCCTCGGTCAGGTCGGCCTCGGAAAACGGTTTGCAGAGAAAACCCTGCGCGCCTTCCTTGAGTGCCTGAATGGCCGTGGCCTTGTCCGCCAGCGCGGAGACGACGAGGATATGCACCTGCGGATTCAACCGCCGCAGGGCGCGGATGCATTCCAGGCCGTCCATCCGCGGCATGGTCAGATCCATCGTCACCACGTCGGGCCGGGCAGCGGAAAACTGGCGCACGGCCTCCTCGCCGTCGCCGGCGGTGGCCACCACGGCCATGTCATGCCGCGACAGCGTGCGGGCGATCTTGCTGCGAATGATGTTCGAGTCGTCGACGATCATCAGCTTGAGTCCCATCACGCCGCCTCCCTGACCGGTTCGACTTTCTTCGCCGCAAGCGAATGTTCTCCGCGCAACGGGAGTTGCACGCGGAAATGGCAGTATTCGCCGCGGGTCGATCCGACCCGGATGCGCCCGCCTTGCCGCGACACGATCTCCTTCACGGCGTCGAGGCCGATCCCGCGCCCGGCGTCCATGTCGGGCCGGTCGCGCGTCGAAAAGCCGGGTTCGAAGATCATCATCGTCAGCCGGCGCACATCGAGCATGGCCGCCATTTCTGCCGTCACCCGCCCGGAAGCGATGGCGGTCTGCTTCACCTTGTCGAGATCGATGCCCGCGCCATCATCGCGGAAACTCAGTTCAAGAGAACCATCGCCCTGGTCGGAAACGTAGACCGACAGTCGCGCGGTTTCCGGCTTGCCCCGCCGCCGGCGTTCGGCCGGGGATTCGACGCCGTGGGCCAGCGCGTTGCGGACGAACTGGTTGACGACGCTGTTCACTGTTTCCCGGAGAAACGGCGAAAGCGTCCCGAGATCCACCCCCTGGTAAACCAATTCGACCTTCTTGTGCAGCCGTTCGGCCAGTTGCAGTACGAAGCCGCTCCACTGCTGGACGAGCGGCTGTTGCGCCGCTGTGCCGCCATCCGGCGCCGGCCGCGGGGGCTCGACGCTGACCACGCTGCGCATCTGGTTGATTCGCGTGATGATTTCCTGGATGGACTGGAGTCCGGAAAAGAGCTCCTTGATGCGCACGGCGACTGGCAGCAGATCTTCGCCCTTGCGCCGGGTACGCCCACGCAGCTCCTGCAACAGCGTCTCCAGCCCATGCAGCGTTTCGGTCGGCGTATCGAGCTGCAGCGCCGCCGCATCACCTTTCAGCCGGTGGGCGATGCGCAGCATCGCGTCGATCCCGCCAGCGTCCACCCCGTTCGTCGGGTGACTGTTCCGCAATACCTCGTTGATCCGGTTCAGGCCGCTGCTCGCGCCGGCCAGAAACGCCTGCAGCGACTGCGGGTCGGCCTGCAGGACGTGGACCATCATCGCCATCTGGTCCTGCACGCGACGTTCGCTTTCCTGGAGTTCCCGCTCCAGGCGAACCTGGCGGCTGATGTCGTTGGCTGTCACCAGCAAATGGGTGACTCTGCCATTCCGCATGACCCGGTTGAAACGGATCTGGAGGAAGCGGGTATCCACGCTGCCGTCGTTCCGTACCGCGGCGATTTCGAGGCAATCGAGCGGGTTCAGGCTGGCCACCAGTTTTTCCTTGACGTCGTGACGCAGCAGCAGCTCGATGTATTCCCTGGCCGTGTCGTAGGTTTTCTGCGAGACGGAGGGCCGCAACAGTTCAAGGAAGTTTGCGCCCGGGCGCACGTCGAATCCGAGCACCTTTGACAACGCCTGCGAGGTCTGCGAGCCCATGCACGAGCGGTGGTCAAGCAGGAACAACCCGTCCTGCGTGGTCCGGAAGATATCCTCGGTTTCCCGGTGAGCCTGTTCGACGCGGATCGAAAACACCAACCCGACGCCCAGCAGGAGCACCCCGACGAGGCCCGCGCCGATGACCACATAATCCATTTGGCGTGAAAGCGCCAGCATCGGATCGGCGGAACCGTAATCGATCCCCACGAACACCGCGCCGCGCACGCCGTTGTCGAACGCCACGGGTACGTAGGTGGACATGTGCAGGCGGTCGAACAGGGTGATATGCCCGGAGTATTCCCTGCCAGCATCAAGCGCCCTGGCGGCCTCCGAAGCCGGATCGAGCGCGGTGCCGATCGCCTGCTGGCCGTCAGCCTTCTTCAGCGTCGTTGCCGCGCGCAGATACCGCCCGTCCCTGTGGATGAACAGGGTGGCCACCGTACGCCCCTCCGCGCTGAACGCATCGAGCAATCCGTCGCGTGCCAACTCGGCGTCACTCCACGACTCGGGGTGGTTGCGAATCCCCTTGAGCGCGTGCGCCAGCGCGCTGGTCTGATTCTCCAGCGCTTTGTCGGTCAGCTGCGGAATCATCGACAGTTTGATGAAAGCCACGATGGCAACCACGACAAGTACCGCGGTGACACAGGATGCCAGGAGCAATTTCGTCGCTACCGATTTCGATTTGAGCATCATGCCGTTCGCCCTCCGGAAAAATACTCATCGCATACTCCCAGAATCGCTCCGGCATGTGCATCAGTAACTTCCGCCGTGATCCGCAGGAACTACGGAGCCGTCACCAGGCGCCCGCCTTCACCTCTGTCCGGACAACGCGCCAGAGAGCGCGGCAAGCTGCTGAATCGAAGCGGTTTCCGGCTCTGTTTTCATGCTAATCTTCGCGCGTTTTCAGGGGTTGGACCGACATCGTGCAGGCAGGGAGCAGGCATTGAAAAAACAATGGGTTCTGGAGTCCGTCGGCGCCGACGGCACCCGTTCCGATTTTGTCATTACGCAGCTGCCGTGCCGGATCGGGCGCAGCAAGGACAATGACCTCGTGATCGCCAACCTCGGCCTGAGCCGGGACCAGGCGGTCATCGCCCGCGACATCACCGGCCAGCTCCGCCTCACCGACGAGAACAGCACGAACGGCACCTTCGTCAATCGACACCGTATCGACGGCTATTGCCTGCTCCGGGAAAACGACGTCATCCACTTCGCCAGCGCCGAGTTCAAGCTGCGCCGCCGGCTGCTGGACGATGAGAACACGCTGTCGTTCGACCAGATGCTGACCATGGTCATGCCGGCCGGGGCTCCGCTATCCGAGCACTTCGCCCCGAACGAAGCCGAACTCGATGAATTGATCATGGGCCGGGGCATCTCCGGCGCCGCGCAACCGATCGTCGATGCCGTGTCCCGACAGGTCGTCGCGTATGAACTGCTCGGGCGCGCCAACCATCCGCGCCTGCCGGGCAGCCCGATCGAACTTTTCGCTCTGGCGGAGGCGCTCGACCGCGAAGAAGCGCTGAGTCAGGCCTTCCGCGACTTCGGCATCAACCAGGTCTCCCCGCGCATGAACGGCAACACCCTGTTCATCAACGCCCATCCGAAGGAAACATTCAGCGAAGCGTTCCTCGCCTCACTGGAGCGGATCCGGAAAGCCTGGCCAACGCTGGACATCGTCGTGGAAATCCACGAATCGGCAGTCACCCGGATCGAAAAGCTGCGCGAACTGGCCAACCGGCTGGAGGAACTCGGCATCCGCTTCGCTTACGACGACTTCGGCGCCGGACAAGCCCGCCTGCTCGAACTGGCCGATGTGCCGGCGCATTTCGTCAAGTTCGACATGACCCTGATTCGCGGGCTGCACAACGCGAGCGAACGCAAGCAGAAAATCGTTCGCGATCTGGTGCAGATGGTTCTCGCCACCGGATCGGTGCCGCTCGCGGAGGGAGTGGAGGACGAAGCCGAGGCGCAAGCCTGCATCGAGATGGGCTTCCGCCTGATCCAGGGCTACCTCACCGGACGGCCGGTTCCCGTCGACACGCTGTAGCACACGCGGCCAGAACGGCCTTCAGCAGCCGCCAGCAATCGCCGACCGACGCGGCCTCCACCGCCTCGCCAGGCGCATGCGCACCGCGGATCGTCGGCCCGAACGACACCATGTCCATGCCCGGATACTTGCCGCCGATCAGCCCGCACTCCAGCCCGGCGTGAATCACCTGGGTGGTCGCCTCGCTGCCGAACTCCTGGCGAAAAACGTCGCGGCACAGCGCCAGCAACGGCGACGCCGGGTTGGGTTTCCATCCCGGATAGTGTCCCGAGAGTTCTGCAGTTGTGCCCGAAAGCACAAAGAGGCTGACGATCTGGTTGGCCAGTTCGATGCCGGCGCTATCGACCAGCGAGCGAACCATGAAGCTGGCCGTTCCCGCCCGCGTCTGAAGATCGACAACACCAAGATTGACCGAGGTTTCGACAACGCCGGGCACCGTCACGCTCATGCGCAGGACTCCCTGCGGCGCCGCGTGCAGCGAGGCCAGCCAGGCGGTCTGATCGGTGAGCGCCATCACTTCGCCTACGGCCAATGGCACGAACGACACGCTGACATTCTCGTCCACTCCGGCCAGCTCGCTGCGGAACGTCGCCTGCAGATCGGCCAGCATCTCCCCCACCGCCCCCATCGCCTCGCCCGGAACGGCAAGTGTGGCGGACGCTTCGCGCGGCAACGCATTGCGCGCCGTGCCGCCACTGAGCGTAGCGAGACGCAATGGCCAACGCCGCTCCATCTCCCGCAGAGTACGCACCAGCAGCGTGATCGCACTGCCGCGCCCTTCGTGGACATTCACTCCAGAATGCCCGCCGCGCAACCCGCGCACATCGATGCGCAGGCCGGCATATCCTGCCGGAACGACTTCTGGCACCCCCGCGCGCGCAACATTCACATCGACACCACCCGCGCAGCCGAGGTAGAACTGCCCCCATTCCTCGGTGTCCAGATTGAGCAACATCTGCCCCTGCAGCGCTCGCGGATCAAGGCCCCGCGCACCGCCCATGCCGCACTCCTCGTCGACCGTGAACAATGCTTCGAGCGGTCCATGGACCAGCGAAGCGTCTTCCAGCGCAGCCAGCATCAGCGCGACGCCGATGCCGTTGTCCGCGCCGAGCGTGGTTTCCTCGGCGACCAGCCAGCCGTCGCGCAAGACGGGAACGATCGGATCGCGGGTGAAATCGTGTTCCCTTCCACCGTTTTTCTGGCAGACCATGTCCAGATGCGATTGCAGGACGGCACCAGGCGAAGCCTCGCAACCCTTGCTTGCCGGCTTGCGCACGACCAGATTGCCGGCCGCATCGACATGGGCATCCAGCCCCCGTTCCGTGGCCCATTGCTGCAGATGCTCGCGCACGCGGGCCTCGCCCTTGGAGGGCCGCGGAATCGCGCAAAGCATCGCGAAATGCGCCCAGACGGAGACTGGCTGAAGATCGTTGAAAACGCTGGAAGAGTTCATTTCACACCGGAAAATCGCAGGAACGAGCCACAGTTTACCGCGCCCGACACCTTGCCCGACTACCCGCCCCCCGCAGGTTCACGTATCATTGCGCCTTTCGAGAGTTTCGGTCTCTTGCGGGAGACATTCTCACCCCGGAGTTTGCGGGCGCCACTCTCGCTCGTAGCGGCCTCGATCGCGGCTGCCTTGATCTCAGAAATTCAGGAGTTTCGCTCGTGCAGCCCCGCCGTTACCATCCCGCGCTTCGTATCCTTCACTGGGCAATCGCGTTGCTCATCATTGCGGCCCTCTTCCTCGGAACCTTCGTCATGGCCCCGATGGACAACACCGCCCCGGGGAAAACCTTCGCCCTGCTCAAGCACATGGCCGCCGGCACGCTGATCTTCGCCTTGTGCGTCGCACGGATGTTCATCCGCCCGAAGACGAAGCGCCCCGCGCCGATGCTCTCCGGGATCGCCATCGCCGACCGCATCGTCCCGTTCGTGCATCGCATCTTCGACGTTCTGGTGCTGATCATGATCGCCAGCGGGATCGTCATGGCGATCAAGGCCGGCCTGCCGGAAATCCTGTTCAACAAGCGGGTGGTGCTGCCCGCCAGTTTCAACAACGTTCCGCTGCATTCCCTGCACGTTTTCACGGCCCGTGTGCTCGCGGCCATCGTCGCCCTGCACGTGGTCGGCGCCTTCTACCACCAATTCATCCTGCGCGACGGCCTGCTCTCGCGCATGTCGCTCCCCTTCGGCAGGCGACAAACCGCTGCGCGATGACGCATTCCCTGCACATATAAAAAAATCCCGCACCGGTGTGGCACGGGATTGAAAGTCCCATCGTTGCGATGGGTCAGGGAGGGTCAAACATTGTCAGCGGAGACACTGAAACAATGCGTGCAGTTTACGCGCTGGACAGAAGCGGCGTCTGTTGCAGCCCCTAAGCTCATCTGTAACCATCCGTAACAAAAAAATCCGTACAGCGCGCCGGCAGCATTTTCCCCGGAGCGTTTGTAGTCTATCCTCTGCAAAAATCGCCAACGAGGGAGAACGTGCATGAAGAGGAAATCGTGGGGACTCGCGGCACTCATCGTCGTACTGCTGGGCGGCATCGCTGCGTACTTTCTGTTCTTCAATCCGGCCGACAGGCCGTCAACGATCACTGCGGCCGTATCGCCTCCGCCCGCGCAAATCCCTGCCGCTCCCGAACCGACACCTCCAAAACCGATCTCTCCACCGCCCGCACCGGAAGCGCCGGCAATTCTCCATCCGATCGAGGCAATACCCCCTGAAACGCCGCTACCTGAACTCGGCCAGAGCGATGCGCCGTTCCGCAAGGCACTCGGCGAAATCCTGGGCCGGAAGGGGCTCGCGCAGGTGCTCTCGGAAGAGCTCATTTACCACATCGTTGTCACCGTCGATAACCTGCCACGCAAGCACCTCCCCGCATCCATCGTACCGCTCAAGCGCGCAGGAGGCGCCTTCATCACCGACGGCAAGAATGAAACACTGGCGATCGGAAAAGCCAACTCCGCCCGCTATGCGAGTTATGCCGCTGTTGCGAAAGCCCTCGACAGCGCGAAACTCGTTGCCGTGTATCGCCGTTTCTATCCCCTGTTCCAGAAGGCCTACGCCGAGATCGGCTATCCGAATGCCAATTTCAACGATCGCCTCGTCGTCGCCATCGACGATCTGCTCGCCTCCCCCGACCCGGAGCCGCCGGTCAAGCTGCAACAGCCGAGGATCCTCTTCGAATATGCCGACCCGGATCTGGAATCCCGCTCGGCGGGGCAGAAGATCATGATGAGGATCGGCCGTGAAAACGCTGCCGTGCTCAAAAGGAAGCTGGCGGAAATAAGACAGCAGGTAGCCCGCCCGTAAAGCGCTTAACAGGCTTTGATCGGGCTGGCGTTCGTTGTATTCTGTCGCCCTTTTGCGAAAACCGATGGTGGCCGATGGTGAATTATCCCGGCCCTGTCGTGATTCGTTTTCCGACCAACCCGACCCGGAGTTCCCATGCAACGACTGACGAAACTGTTTGCCGCCGTGTGCTGCCTGAGCGCACTGGCCGCCACCCCGGCCATCGCCCGCGACTGGAGCGAGATCAAGAGCTCCGGAACGATCGTTGCCGCCACCGAGGGTGCCTTCGCGCCGTTCAATTATTACGAAGGCAAGACGCTCACCGGCTACGAGGTCGATGTCGCCGAAGCGATCGCCAAGAAGATGGGACTCAAGCTTGAGTGGCGTGTCGTTCCCTTTGATGCACAGCTAGCCGCCGTCAAGCAGGACCGCTTCGACTTCGCCATTGCCTCGCACGGATACACCAAGGAACGCGCCGAAGCCGTGGATTTCGCCAGCCCGCACTATTGCACCGGCGGACAGATCGCCACGCACAAGGGCGGACCCCTGACTTCCGCGGAACTGAAAGGGAAAACGGTCGGCGTGCAACTGGCGACCAGCTACTTCAACGCCGCCAGGAAGATCGAGGGCGTCAAGGAAGTGAAGACCTACAAGTCCGATCCTGAAGCCTTCTCCGCGCTGCGGGCGAAGAAAATCGACGCCTGGATCTCCGACAAATTCACCGTCATGGAAACGCTCAAGAAGAACGCCAAGGCGGACATCGTGACCGGCGAACAGGTTTTCGTCGAGCGCGTGTCGCTGATCATGCGCAAGAACAACAAGGAATTCATGGACCAGATCAACCAGACGATCGCCGACCTGATCAAGGACGGCACCTTCGCCACGGTCTCCAGGAAGTATTTCAACGAAGACATCACCTGCCGTTAAGCGGCGCGGCGAAGCACGATGAACTGGATCTCGCGGCACCCGGCGTGGACCATGGTCGCGGCCATGGTCGGCCTGCTGGCCTTTCTCTGGGGGCTGGCCATTCCGCTTTCCGCGGCGCCGGCGCCGATCGGCCCGGCGGCCGAGCAATTCGCCGACGGCGCACGCATCACGGTCTGGCTGACGCTGATCGCCGGCTCCGCCGGGATCGTGCTGGGCGTTCTCGGCGGCATGGGCAAGCTCTCGAAGTTCCCGCCGCTGAAATGGCTCTGTGACTTCTACGTCTGGCTGATCCGCGGCACGCCGCTGCTCCTGCAGATCCTGTTCGTCTGGCTGGTCGTCCCCACCATTCTTCCCGACAGCCTCCAGCTCTCCGATTTCGCCTGTGCCGCCATCGCCCTGTCGCTGAACATCGGCGCCTACAACACCGAATGCGTCCGCGCCGGCATCCTCGCCGTGCCGCACGGTCAGGTCGAAGCCGCCCGGGCACTGGGCCTGTCGCCGCTGCAAACGTTCATGGACGTAATCCTGCCGCAGAGCATGCGCGTCGCCCTGCCGGCGCTGGCCAACAACCTTGCCTCGCTGGTCAAGGATTCGTCGCTTGCCTACGCGATCAGCGTCGTCGAACTGACCATGGTCGGTTACCGCATTCAGGCCGAGAGCTACCAGCCGATTCCCGTGTTCCTCACGATCGCCTCGATCTACCTGATCCTTACCACCGCGTTCACCACGCTGACCTCGGCGCTGGAAGCGCAGCTGCAAACCGGCCAGAAACGCTGAAATCGCCCATGCCCGCCCAGCCCGCTACAGACCAACCGATCATCGTCGCGCGCAACATCGACAAGCGTTTCGGCGCCTTCCACGCCCTGCGCAACGTCTCCGCCAGTTTCAACGAAGGTCAGGTCACGGCCATCGTCGGCCCGTCCGGGTCGGGGAAGTCGACTTTCCTGCGCACGCTCAACCGACTGGAGAAACACGACAGCGGCAGCATCGTCGTCGACGGCATCGAACTCAACGACGACCTGAAACATCTCGAAACCATCCGGCGCGAGGTCGGCATGGTCTTCCAGAGCTTCAACCTGTTCTCGCACCTGACCATCCTGCGCAATATCACGCTGGCGCCGATGCGCGTACGCAAAATGTCGCGCGCCGATGCCGAAGCCAAGGCGCTGGCCCTGCTCGACCGTGTCGGCCTGAAAAATCAGGCGAGCAAGTACCCGGTGCAGCTTTCCGGCGGCCAGCAGCAGCGCGTCGCCATCGCCCGCGCGCTGGCCATGGACCCGAAGGTGCTGCTGTTCGACGAGCCGACTTCGGCACTCGACCCGGAAATGGTCAACGAAGTCCTCACCGTCATGCGCGAACTGGCGCACACCGGCATCACCATGCTGGTGGTCACGCACGAAATGGGTTTCGCCAAGGAAGTGGCCGACCGCGTCATCTTTTTCGACGAAGGCGCCATTCTCGAAGACACCACGCCGCAGGCCTTCTTCACCAACCCCGACCACGAGCGCGCCCAGGCCTTTCTGGCCCAGGTAAGGCACGGCTTCTGAATCAGCTGGCCTGCTTCGCCCCGAACAGGGGCATCAGTTGTACCGCCAGGATGCACACGAGGATCAGCGCACACCCGGCCAATCCCGCCGCGCTCAGACGGTCGCCCATCAGCAGAAAGCCAAACAGCGCGGCGAACAGCGTCTCCGCCGACAGGATGATCGCCGCATCGGCGGCCTCGGCGTAACGCTGTCCGACCACCTGGCCGGTATAGGCGATACCGACGGAGATGATGCCGGTGTAAAGGATCGGCATCGCCGCCAGGCGGATCCCGGCGAGTGAAATCGACTCGGTGAAAACGGCCCAGAGCAGGCAGGCCACGCCGCAGACCAGAAACTGCCCCGCTGCCACCAGGAAAGGCGCCGCCAGCCGATCGGCCACTCGCCCGACGAGCATGACGTGCAGCGCCCAGAACAGGCTGCTGGCGATCACCCACAGATCACCGGCACTGATCGCCACTTGCTGCGCTCCAGACAACAGCCAGGTGCCGACCAGGCAGCCGAGCGAGGTCGGCCAGACAGACCAATGCGGACGCGCACGCAGGAGCAGCCACGAGATCAACGGCACCAGCGGCACGTAGAGCGCCGTCAGAAAGCCGGCGTTGGTCACCGTCGTGCCGTTGATGCCGATCTGCTGGAACACCGCACCGAGCATCAGGAGCAGGCCGAGGCCCAGTACGCCGAGCCACTCTCTCCGCCCCGGCGGCAGATCGCGCCGGGATACCATCCGCAAGTCGCGCCAGGCAAACGGCGCGATGATGAGCGTTCCGAGCAGGAAACGAACGCCAGTGAAGGTGTAAGGCTCGACGCCCACCTTCGCGTGGGCCTGGGCGACGAACGCCGACCCCCAGATCAGGGCGACGAGAAGCAGCAGCAGATTGGCTTGGGTGCGGGACACGGGAAAGACCGGGAGCAAAGAACGCCAGTTTACCAGCCGTTCATCAGGAATCGCTATCGGAAGACGTTTTTCCCGCCATGTATCGGCGACAGGCCAGGCGCAGGAAGCCCATCTGTTTCTTGAAATTCCGGCAGCCGTGGCACATCGCCAGATGCATTTCCAGTTGCAGGCGTTCCGCAAGGGTGAGTTCCCGGTCCTGGGACTCGGACAATTTGTGGGTGACGTCCTTGCAGCTCAACATGCCTGTTCTCCCCCCAAAAACCAGTTCTTTTCCAGACAGCGCCGCAAGCCGTTGCGCGCGCGATGCAGGATGACGTTGCAGTTGCTCACCGTGATGCGCAACTCACGGCAGACCTCGGCCGTTTCGAACTCCAGAAACTCGCGCATCATGAAGACGCGCGCGGTGTTCTCCGGCAGGTGATTGAGACAGGCATCGAAGACATCCCAGAAACGTTGCTGCCGCAAAGCCTCTTCCGGATCGCCCCAGTTTGTCGGGCGATCTTCCGGCCGCCAATGGTCGTTGCCCTTGAACAGCGTCTCGAAGGACTGATCGAGGCTTTCCTCGTCGGGCGCCAGCGCGGAAACATTGGTCGTCCGGCTCTGCTGGCGGATATGGTCGACGATCTTGTTGCGGAGGATGGCGAAGACCCAGGTCTTCAGCGCCGAGCGACCGGCAAAGTCCTGCCCGTTGGCCAGCGCGGCCACCAGCGCTTCCTGCACCACGTCCTCGGCCATGGCCGCGTCGCGCAACTGCAGCCGCGCGAACTTGATCATCTCGCGCCGGATGGCCTCGATGGCCTCATCGCTCATCCACGGAAATTGCGGGTCGCTCATTTTTTCCACTCGCTCATTGCCCCCGAGCATGGTACTGGCTCATGAAGCGGCGGTCGATCCAGTCTTTCCAGCGCCAGACCCAATACCCCGTTGCCGACAGGCCGTTCCAGGACATGATGGCTTGTCGAGGCCCCATGGCCAGCAGATAGAGCGTTCGCTGCTGCGGGCGATAGGGCAAAGGCGCCTCGCCGGCCAAAGCGCGTTCGAGATTGGCCGCCAGCACCGGCCCCGCCCGGACCGCATAGACGCCAGACTTGGCATGCGGCGCATCAACCCGCGTGGCGATATCCCCGCCAGCGAACACCTCGGGATGCGAAACACTCTGTTGCCCATCCGCCACCGCAACGAATCCGTCAGCGGCCAGCGCCAGGCCTGAACCGGCCAGCCAGGCTTGCGGACGAACGCCGGTCGCGGCGATGACGGCATCGACCGCAACCGTGGCTCCATTGTCCAGCAGCAAGCCTTCCGGCGATCCAGCGGCGTAACCGGGGATTTCGACGATCTGACGCTCGCGCAACGCCTGCCGAACGCGCTGCACGATGCGCGGACCATGCCCCGGCATCAGGCCGGAACCTGCCACCAGCGACACCTGCGCGTTCTCCCCACCCACCTCGCGCGCCAGTCGGTAGCGTGCCGCCAGGGCCAGTTCGACACCGGCAGCGCCTCCGCCGACCACGGCCAGGCGGACCTCGCCGCGCTGTCTGGCAAGTTCGACCAGACGATTCCAGCCGACAACGAAATCCTCCAGCGGGCGGATCGGCAGCAGTGTCGCGCCGGTCGCGGCCAGGCAGGAACTGTCGACCTGCGCCCCGGTGTCGAGGGAGAGGACGTCGTAGGTGATATCGCCCGAAGTGGCCGTCCGTATCATTCGCCGCGCGGCATCGATGCCGGTTACGGCATCCTGCACCACGCGCACGCCGGCAACCCCCGCCAGCGGTTCCAGCGGCGCGGCGCACTGGTCCAGTTCGTAATGCCCGGCCATCCAGCCCGGTACCATGCCGGAGTAGATCTGACGCGGGGTCGGCGTCACCAGCAGCACCTCGACGCCGGGCCAGCGCCGCGCCGCCAGTGCCTTCAGCACGTGCAGGTGGGCGTGCCCGCCTCCGGCCAGGACGAGGCGCTTCACAGTGACACCGCTTCAGGAAACACGCGAATCAGGCGCTCGACATCCTCCCATCGATCGACATCCCACAACGGGGCCAGCTCCTGCCAGGTCAGTCCGGCCGCTTGCAACTGCCGCCGCGTCTGCGCCATGACCTTGTCGGTACTCCAATCGACATGCTGGAATACCGAAAGCGCCGGTTGCTTGAGCCCGATCAGCACATAGCCGCCATCCTCCGCGGGAACCACGACCGCCTCCCGCTCACGCAAGGCCGCCGCGGCCTCTCGCAGCACCTCGGGCGTCAGCGCCGGGCAGTCGGTGCCGATGACCAGCGTCCCGGCGGCGGAGGACGACGCCTCCACAGCGGCATGCATCCGCCCGCCCAGATCGCTGTCCGGTTGCCGGCACAAGCGCACTGGCCCGATCGCCTGGCACGCCGCGAAGTCCGGGTGGTCCGTCTCCGGCGCGCACCACAGCGTTACCGGCCCGAGATCGGCGGCGAGGGCCGTTCCCAGCGTGCGCCGCAGCAGCCAGCGTTGCAGCGCCGCGGCACCATCGGCGCCCAGATGCGGAATCAGTCGCGTCTTGGCCAACCCCGGAATCGGCGCCTTGGCCAGGACCGCAATTTCCACCGAGTCCTCAGTCATTGCGCGGGACATAGCCGTACTCCCGGGCCAGCCTCTGCGGACTGACACCCAGCCAGAAACGCAAGCGCAGCCACCACATCGTCAGAATCGTGCGCCACACCCCGTGCTTCTCCCATCGCCGCCCCGAGGTCGTGACCTTTTCGGCAAGGCAGGCCGGACGCGCCATCCGGCGCATCGCCGAGGAAAAGGCGATGTCCTCCATCAGCGGAATATCCGGAAAGCCGCCGACGCGCGCAAACGCCTCACGCGTGGCGAAGATCGCCTGATCGCCCGTGGCGATGCCGTTCAGGCGCGAACGCCCGTTCATCAGTGAGGCCACGATCGGCAGCATGGCGGAGGCGCCATCGATGCGCACGTCGAAGCGTCCCCAGAGCGCGCCGCCAGTCACCGCCGCCTCGATCCGTTCGATCGACGAACCCGGCAGGACGGTGTCGGCATGCAGGAACAGCAGCACCTCGCCCCTCGCCAGGTCCGCCCCGGCGTTCATCTGCCGGCCACGACCGCGCGGCGCGGTGATCACACGGTCGGCCAACGGCGCCGCCCGCTCGGCGCTACCGTCGGCGCTGCCGCCATCGACGACAATCACCTCCACGCCCCGCCCCCTCAGCGCCTGCAAGGCCTCGAGCCGCGACGCGAGGGTCTCGGCCTCGTTGAGCACAGGAATGATGATCGAGAGACGCATCGTGTCGCCTACCCCCCGCTCGGTGCCGGGCACTCGCCCGCCGTTGCGACAAAGCGGAAATCGGCGAAGCCGGCGTGCGCGTCCTCGCCCGTGTTGTCGGTATCGCTGGCGATCGCCAGCCCGCGCAACTGACCACCGGAATCGCCGAATGCCTGACGATAATCCTCCAGCACGTTGCGTCGCTCCGTCACCCAACGCCCGGCCAGATCGCCACCCGAGCGCAGCACCAGCATCCTGGCGCGATCGGTATAAGCGTTCGCCTGCACGGTGCCAACGGGGTGACGGTTGTCCCAGATGTAATTGAGGGCGGCGTCCGGCACCTGATTGCCGTAAATCGAACGCGCCAGCGCCAGTCCCGCGCGCGTGAGCACGCCCAGTTGGTCGGGCGGGATTTCAAAGGTGAGATAGACACGCGCGGCGTAGTCGTCGCCCGATTTTTGCGTCATGTCCGCCGACGCCACCGGCGCATCGATCCGCCATTGCCAGCAGAGGAAGGGCGTCTTCTGCAGGTCGATTTCAAGCGGGCGGCCAAACAGCGCCATGCTCTTGCTGGCCTGCGCCTCGACCGCCGCAACACCGTCCCAGACACGCAACCCATAGCGCGTCGGCGGCACGCGCTCGTCGAGCCGTTCGACCTTCCAGGGCGGAGGCGGGAAATCCGCGGTTCCGGCGAAGCGCCCGACCCACACGGATTCAGCAATGGATGGCGCAGATGCCAAGACGCATAGGGCACTCGTTACCGACCTCGCCACCCTGTTAGAAAGACGCTGATTTATTGCAGATTCGTCATTCCGGCGTATGCCGGAATCCAGGGAAGGCAACGAACTGGAGCCCGGCATACGCCGGGGTGACGAATACTTCCGCGTTTCCTTGAAAGAAATCATGCGTCGCCCCCCCGCCGCCAGGCATGAAAACGTTCGACCCACGCCAGCAGCTTCTCCGGCGCGTGCGTCTTCTTCCAGACGCCGGCGACGTACTTGTTGGCCTCGGCCAGCGTCGGATAGATGTGGATGGTGCCGAGGATGCGGTTCAGGCCGATGCCCTGCTTCATGGCCAGCACGTACTCGGCGATCAGCTCGCCGGCGTGCTCGCCGACGATGGTCACGCCGAGGATGCGGTCCTTGCCCGGCTCCGTCAGCACCTTGATGAAGCCGTGCGCCTCGCTGTCGGCAATGGCGCGGTCGAGGTCGTCGATGCCGTAAGTGGTCACTTCACAGGCGATGCCCTTTTCCCGGGCTTCGAGTTCGTTGAGGCCGACGCGCGCGACTTCCGGTTCGACGAAGGTCGCCCAGGGGATCACCGTGTAATCCGCCTTGAACTTCCGGAACGGATCGAACAGCGCGTTGACCGCCGCATACCACGCCTGGTGCGCCGCCGTGTGGGTGAACTGGAACGGCCCGACCACGTCGCCCGCGGCGTAGATGTTGGGGAAGCCGGTCTGCAAGAATTCGTTGGTGTCCACGGTGCGCCCGGTCGGGATGCCCAATTCCTCCAACCCGTAGCCCTTCAGGTTGGCAGCCCGCCCGACGGCGACCAGCACGGCATCGAAGGGAATGCGCACCTCCTGTCCGGCGTGCTCGGCGACGAGAACCTTCTCGCCGTTCTCCACCAGAAACGCCTTGGCCTGATGCCCGGTCAGCACGGCGATGCCCTCGGCGCGGAAGCGCTGCGCCACGAGTTCGGAAACCTCCGGGTCTTCGCGCATCAGCAGGCGCGGCGCCATTTCCACCTGCGTCACCTGTGCGCCAAGGCGGGCAAAGGCTTGCGTCAATTCGGATCCGATCGGCCCGCCGCCGAGCACCACCAACCGGCGCGGCAGTTCGCGCAGGTTCCAGACGGTGTCCGAACTGAGGTAGCCGACCTCATCGATGCCCGGGATCGGCGGCACGAAAGGCCGCGCACCGGCGGCGATGACGATGCTGCGCGTCGTCAGCATCCGCTTGCCGCCATCCTCGCCGGTGACTTCCACTTCCCACGGCGAGACGATGCGGGCCGTACCCTGCACGACATCGACACCCAAGGCCGTGTAACGCTCCGCCGAATCATGCGGCTCGACAGTGCGGATCACCGACTGCACGCGCTCCATCACCGTGGCAAAGTCGAACTCCGCCGTCGCCGAGGCGATGCCGAACTCCCTGGAACGCGCCATATGCGAGAGCAGCTTGGCCGAACGGATCAGCGCCTTGGACGGAACGCAGCCGGTATTGAGGCAGTCGCCGCCCAGCTTGTGCTTTTCCACCAGCGTCACTTTCGCCTTGACGGCGGCGGCGATATAGGCGGTAACCAGCCCGGCGCTGCCGCCGCCGATGACCACCAGGTTGCGCTCGAATCTCGCCGGTTTTTTCCATCCGGCATAGACCCGGTTGGCGCGCACCGCATCAATGATCTTGCGCGCCAGCAGCGGGAATACGCCGAGCAACGCGAAGGAGCCGAGCAGCGCGGGCGACAGGATGCCCGACAGCGAATCGATCTGCGCCAGCTGAGTGCCGGCATTCACATACACCAGGGTGCCGGCGAGCATGCCGATCTGGCTGGTCCAGTAGAAAGTCGACGCTCTCATCGCCGTCAGTCCGAACAGCAGATTGATCACGAAAAAAGGGAACACGGGCACCAGGCGCAGGGTGAACAAGTAGAACGCACCTTCGCGCCGCACGCCCGCGTCGATGGCCTGCAGGCGCTGGCCAAAGCGCGCGGCCACCCAGTCGCGCAGCAGGAAGCGCGAGATCAGGAAAGCCAGCGTGGCGCCGACGGTCGAGGCGAAGGACACGATCACCGTCCCCCACAGCAGGCCGAACACCGCGCCACCGGCCAGCGTGAGCAACGCCGCGCCGGGCAGCGAGAGCGCCGACATCAGCACATAGAGCGCGAAATAGAGGGCCGCGGCCAGCAGCGGCTGGGTGGCACGAAAGGTTTCGATTGCCGACTGCTGCGCCTTGAGGGTCTGCAGGTTGAAATGCTGGCCGAGATCAAGGGCGAAGAATGCGGCGACCGCGAGGATCAGCACAACGAGCAGCGACAGCTTCTTGAGATGCACGAGATTGTCTCCCCAGAGTCGACTCACGCACATTTTCCGGCCAGGCACCGGCCCAGCCGGTGATCGAGCGACACCGCCCCACCGCCCCGCGCGACCAGGAACAATAGTACCGTCATCCACACGCCATGCGTCGGATAGGCATCCGGGTAGACGAAGAGCTGGATCACCAGCGTCATGCCCAGCAGCGCCAGTGCCGAGAAACGCGTGGCCAGCCCGATCAAGAGGAGCACCGGAAAGACATGCTCGGCAAACGCCGCCATGAGTGCGGCAGTCTCAGGCGGAATCACCGGCAGACGGTATTCGTCGCGGAACAGGTCCACCACCGAATCGGACAGGCGCGGCCAGCCGAACTTGAACTCGCCGGCGACGATGTCGATGGCGAAATCCTGCACCTTGGTCTGGCCGGATTTCCAGAAAATCGCGGCGACGGAAAAGCGCCCGATCAGCGCAATCAGCGAATCGGGGATGCGCGAGAACACGGCGGTTGCCCGACCGATCAGGCAGGAGTCCTTGTTGCATAAGCCGACCGCGCAGCTATTCGCGGCATGTTGTTCATTCATCATCATCTCCTCGACAAGATTTCATCCGTCATTCCGGCGCAGGACGGAATCCAGGATTTCGGAGCACAGGCTGGATCCCGGCCTGCGCCGGGATGACGAAGAACCGGATGGTCAGCCACGGGATCTCCCTTCATGAGCCAGGGCAGTAACCGCCCCCTTTTGCAGCAACAAGCCGAGCGCCCCCGACGGATCGAACCCCGGACCGGCGACCTGCACCGCCCCGCCCAACGGCATGCCGTCACGCAGCGCGGCGATGAACGCCCCATCTGCGGGTGTGATACGCAGCACTTCAACTTCCAGTCCGCAGCGCAGTACCAGCGCCGTCTCCGGCTGGTCGGGCACGACGTCGGCGAGCGCCAGCAGTCCCTGATGCGCCCCCCACAAGGAGGCCACGGCATAACGCGACGCCAGCACGTGCAACGACGGATACAGCACCACGCGCAGCATAGGCAAACTTTCCGGATCGGCCAGCGCGGCAGCGAGTTCGTTTGCTGCAAGCGGCGACACATCTCCTGCGTGATACGCCAGCACCCACAGGTACTCCAGCCGCGCCATGTCGGCCAGGTAGGGAACGCCGGCCGCCGGGGGAAAACCGGCGATGAAATCGGGAAAGCCTTCGCCGTAGAACGCCATCAGCCGCGACTTCGGCGCCGCGGAGAGCGCGAACACGCGTGCCATGGCGCGGAAGAACGGCTCGCCGACCAGTTCCTGCGTGACCGCGAAGGTATCGGCCAGCGCATCGACCAGCGAAACGACGATGTTGTTGCGATACACGGCGAAACGGCGTGCCGGATCGGAGCCGTTCCAGGCGACCAATCCTTCCGGCGACGGCAGCCCCGGATCGAGCAGCGCGGCAGCGAAAGTTGTTTGCGTGCTCATGCCGGCACCGCCTCGGCTACCCGTGCCGCTTGGGCCAGCAAGCCATCCGCCTGCCGCGCCTCGGCGAACAGAATGGGGAATGCGGGGATATCATTGTCGCGCTCGATCAGCGTCGGCAACGGCCCGGTGCGCGCCAGCGTGTAGCGGTATAGATTCCACACCGCTTGCGCCACAGGCGCACCGTGGCTGTCGATGAGCAGCGGATCGCCCGCCGCGTCGGTATCGCGCGCGAAGCCGGCCAGGTGGATTTCCCCGACAGCACCCAGCGGCAAGGCATCGATGCAGGCATAGGGGTCGCGCCCGTGGTTGGTGCAGGATACATAGACGTTATTCACGTCGAGCAGCAGCCCGCAGCCGGTGCGCCGGATCACCTCGCCGATGAAGTCGGTCTCGCTCATCGTGGAGGCGGCGAACTCGACGTAGGTCGCCGGATTCTCCAGCAGCATGCGCCGTCCCAGTCGCTCCTGCACCCGGTCGATGTGCGCACACACGCGGGAGAGCGTTGCCGCGTGGTAAGGCACGGGCAGCAGATCGTTGAGGAAGTTCTCGCCATGGCTGGACCACGCCAGATGCTCGGAAAACGACTGCGGCGCGTAGCGTTCGAGCAGCGCGGCGAGCCGGTCGAGATGCGCCTCGTCCAACGGTGACTCGCCGCCGATCGACAGCCCGACGCCATGGATCGACAGCGGGTAGTCGCGGCGGATCAGACCCAAGTAGTGATGGAACGGCCCGCCGTCGACCATGTAATTCTCGGCGTGGACCTCGAAGAAACCGAGGTCCGGACGGGAATCGAGGATGTCGCGGAAGTGCTCGGGCTTGAGCCCGAGACCGGCGCACAGCGGCAGTTTGGGATGGGAGGCGGTCATCGGGAAAATTCATGCGAGAAGATGGATGTGACTCCGTCATCCCGGCGCAGGCCGGGATCCAGGCGGCGCTCCGAAATTCTGGATTCCGGCCTGCGCCGGAATGACGGGAACTCGGCGAACTCCGGAAGAAATCAGGCCTTCTTCTCCTTGAACTCCATCAACTGCCCGAATCCGGTCGGAGAAGTCGGCGACGCCGTCTTGTCGCACGTCCCCTTCGGCACCATCGACCAGGCGTTGCCCTGGTAATCGATCTTCGACGTTCCGGCGCAGGTGGTGCCCGCACCGGCCTTGCAGTCGTTCTTGCCTTTCAGGGCCACGCCGTAGCATTTCTCCTTGGCGGCATCCTGTGCCAGAACAGGGGCGGAAGCGAGCGTCAAAGCGGTACCCAGCGCGAGGGCGAGGGAAGCGGCGGTCATCGTCTTGTTCATGGTCTGTCTCCTTGGTTCATCGATCATCGGGTTGAGGCCCGAACAGTCGGCCGAAATGCCGGACTGTTAATCGTTAGTCGGAGCAGACGACCGTTTCTTACAGGACACTCACGATTTTTTTGCCCCGGATCGGAAAGATGCCCCCCCCGCTGGAGCATCGCTGTGCTCAATGAGCGTGCATCGCCAGCGCCTGCCCGGATTCGCTCACGAAGCGGCTGATCAACTCGAAGTCGGCTTCCGGTTCCAGGTCTCGCGGACGTCCCATTTTTCCGGTCGGCGTGGCGATAAGCCTGCCATCCTGAATCCCGGTCACGTACTCGCCCGCGCAGCTTCTGCAGTACACGTGCTCATTGGCACGCTGCCCTTTACGCAGCACCAGGGTCGGCCCGCACATGATGCACTCGCGCAGGGGAATGCCCTCATCGCTGTGTCCGACGATGTGATCCAGTACTCCTCGCTGTCCGAGTTCGATGAATCGCGCGCCGAATTCCCGGTTGAACTGGCGACCGAGGTTTTCTTCGATGATCACGAGTGCCCTCTCGATCGGCATGCCGCGGCGATACGGCCGGGTGCTGGTCATCGCATCGAAGGCATCGCATATCCCGACTATTGCGGCGTCCTGCGGGATATCGCCGCCGGACAACCCGCGCGGATAGCCTCTACCGTCGGGCATTTCGTGGTGCGCCCGTACCGCTGCTTCCGCAAGCTGCGCCAGCGGGTGGCCAACCAGCGTGCGCCAGCCGATCTCCGGGTGCGTCTTGATGACTTCGTACTCCTCTTCCGTCAGCCGGTCTTTCTTGTTCAGGATGTGATCCGGCACGCCGACCTTGCCGAGGTCGTGCAGAAAACCGCCGAGGGAAATGCGTGCGACATCCGCCTCCGGGAAGCCGGCATCGCTGGCCAGCAAACGGGAAAAGCGTGAAACGCGCCAGAGATGCCCTCCGGTATAAGGATCCCGGGCCTCGACCATCCAGGCCATGACCAGCAGACTGCTCAGCAGATCAACCTGATGATGCAGCCTCGCCTGAGCGTCGTCGCCGAACATACTGGCGATACTGTCTCGCAAGCTCATTCCACCCTCCTATTCCCGGGAATCCGCCGCAGTGCGCAAGGAATACGCCGGGCCGTTCAAGATGCGCTCGTGGTAGGACAACCAGGCCTCCGATCCCGGCGGCCAGTTGGCGAGGAAACGCGCCTCCCAGGCCGCGTGGTCGTAGGCAACCGGCAGCGCATGAACATGCGCCCCGGCGCAAACGCCTCCATAAAGTGCCGCTTGCACCGGCGGCGTGATGCCGATGCGGGTAAGTACGCCGTGGTGCGCACCGCTGAAGTTCGGCAGTCCGGCCGCGCCGTTGTTGATAACCCAGCCTTGAGCAAAGCGCCGCAGCGCCGGCAGGCAGGTGTGGCTGCTGGCGAATACGTCGACCTGCGCGGCGCGAAACACGTCCTCCAGCCAGGCGCGGTTCTCCGGCGCGTCCAGCGCCTTGGCGTCGAGGCGCCAGCCGGCGAGTGAGTCGGCATCGCCGTGCACCACGCCAATGCGGCAGTCGCCGACGCGAAAGCGCGCGACCATGGGCAAGGCACTTAAACGCTGAAGCACTTCCTGGAAACGCGCCGCCGTCGCCTTCAACCGCGCATGGATGCGGTTCGAACGCTCGACGAAGGCATCGCCGACTTCCTCCGGATAGGCGCAGCCGCAACCCGCGCCCTCTTCCCCTGAAAACAGCTCAGCCTCGACATTGCCGAGCGTGGATGTATGACGCAGCACTCGCGCGTTGATCTCGGCGAATCCGGCCGGATCGACGTTGAACCAGTTGAAGTCACCGTTGAAGCACAGCGTCACCGGACCGTCCTCGGCAGCCGCCATCGCGTCGATGGCATCCAGCGCGGGCAGGTTGCCGTAGAGTCCGCCGATCACGTAGAGCGTGCTGGCTTCGCGCATCGGCGCCTGGCCGGTCGCGGCGGCGCCGTAGCGATAGTGAAGCGGGCAGGCGCGGCCTGTAGTTTCGCTCACGGCTGGCTCCCGATTCCGGTGAGCACCTCCGAAGCCGATGGAGTTTCCCAGAATGCCTGTTGCGGAGAGTCTCCCGGGCGATACAGCCGCATCAGCGTCGCGTCGTCGACTTCGCCGACCGGCAGGTCGAAGGCGATCCGACCCTGCTTCAGGCCGATCACGCGTTCGGCGAGCAGCGGCAGCAGCGACGGGTTATGCACCACGGTAATCAGCGTCTTCCCGGCGGCGGCCCGGACCAGCAGCCGGCAGACTTCCGCCGCGGCCGACGGATCGAGCGCAGCGGTTGGCTCGTCGGCCAGAATCAGGGACGGCGCCTGCACCAGCAGGCGGGCGATGGCTGCCTTCTGGCGCTCTCCTCCCGACAGCCGGTCAGCGCGCGTTGCGGCCAGCGCCAGCAGGCCAACGGATTGCAGCGCGGCCTCCGCCCGAGCGATCTCGTCGGCGGGAAAGCAACGCGTCCAGCCGCGCCAGCCAGGAACACGTCCGAGCGCACCGATCAACGCGTTCTCCAGCACCGACAAGCGCCCCACCAGATGCAGCCCCTGCAACACCTGCCCGACGTCCCGGCGCAAGGCGCGCAATGCGTCAGCCGGTACCGGGTGGGCCAGTGGGCGGCCGAGCACCTGCACCTGCCCGTGAGCCGGCGCCATGAAGCCGGTCAGCAAGCGCAGGAGCGTCGACTTCCCGGCCCCGTTGTGCCCGACAACGGCCACACGCTCGCCCTGTGCGACCCGCAACTGCGGAATCTCCAGCACGGCCCTGCCACCCGCCATGCAGACGATGCCGTCGAGGACGATGCTCGGGGTCGTCATAGCAGCGCCTCGCGGATGCGCCGGCTGAGCGCGTCGAAGGCAGAGACCAGGGCGACGATGACGATCAGCACCGTCGCCAGCCGGCCCCACTGGAACAGGGCGACGGACTCGGTGATCAGCAGCCCCAGTCCGCCCGCGCCGATGAGTCCGAGGATGGTCGAATCGCGGATGTTGAATTCCCACACGTAGAGGTGGCTGGACACGAACTGCGGCAAAACCGACGGCCAGATGGCGTTGAAGAAGACCTGCACCGGCCCGGCGCCGACGCTGCGCACGGCGTCGACGGCGGCTCTATCCAGTGTCTCGATCGCCTCGGCGAAGAGCTTGCCGTAGGTCCCTGAAGAATGCAGGGCGATGGCCAGGATGCCGGCCGTCGGACCAAGGCCGACAATGCCGACCAGCACCAGGCCGAACACCAGCGTATGGATCGAGCGCATCACGTCGAGAATGCCCTTGGCCACCCACGCCAACGGCTTCGGCGCGGCCAGGTTGCGCGCGGTCAGCACGGCCAGCGGCAGCGCCAGCAAGGCGCCGAGCAGGGAGCCGAGGGTGGCGATGCGCACGGTCGTCCATGTGGCGCGGCCGAGGCCGGCCAGGTAATCGGCTTCGACTTGGCGGCGATTCTCGACGCGCAGCACGTGGCCGTCGTCGCTGCGGTATTCGAGATGCGTTTCGCCGAACCACACGTCGAGGAAGCTCGGCCGGGCAAACTCGCCCGTCGTCTTGACCAGATTGGCCCACGGATTGCGCCCCAGCGACAACTCGTCTTCCTGCGCCAGCGAGCCGAGACAAACCGCCACCAGCAGCGCATAGGCCAGCGTCAGCCCGAAGAAGCCGAGCCTTCCGGAAATGCCGGGATGGCTGCGTGAGGCCATCACCGCACCGAGAGTTTTCCGGTCGCCAGGCCGGCGTCGCGAATCGGTTTGTAGAACGCGTTGTCGCGGCTGACGAAGCCGGTGTAGTGCGACGGCAGGAGCTTGGGCTGGGTCTTCAGCGCGCTGCCCACGTCGGCCAGCGCCGCCTGCAACTGAACGACCAGCGCCTTGTCGCCAGCCAGCGCCTTGCTCACCGCGAACGCGTCGTTCGGCAACGGGTCCGACTGCCAGATGATCTTCGAGCGTCCGGCCTTGATCAGCCCCTGCTCGATCATCGCGTTGCGGTTGCGGTTGTAGTCGGCGCCGGCGTCGAGCACGCCCTGCGTGACCTGCGTCTCGATCGCCTGATGCGAAGTGTGCACCACCTTGGCGAAATAGTTCTCCGGCGTGATGCCCTGCGTCATCAGGTAATGCAGCGGGATCAGGTAACCCGAGGTGGAGCCCTTGTCGCCGAAGGCGAAGGTCCGCCCTTTCAGATCCGCCGGCGAACGGATGCCGGAATCGGGATGGGTCACCATGATCGCGAAATACTCCGGCTTGCCGTCGTAAAGGATGGTGGAGATGACCTGCGCGCCGGACTGGTGATTGGCCAGCACGTAGCCCCACGGCCCGAGCAGGGCGATGTCCGTTTCGCCGTTGACCAGCGACTTGGCGAGGCCTTCCCAGCTATCGACGGTGCGCAACTGCACCGGCCGGTTCAGCCGGGCGGCAAGGTAATCGGCCAGCGGGCGGTAGGTCGCGTCGTTCTTGTCCTTGTCCGGCTGGAAGAGGCCGACGCCGAACTTGAGGGGCGGCTCGGCGGCAAACGCGGAAGAGAAGAAAAGCGAACCGGCCAGTGCGGTCAGGAATCGAAAAAAACCGTGCATTTGCATTCTCCTTTCACGAAGCGGCGGCCGGTTCCGCCGTCTTTTCCGATCCCAGCGCCCCGCCGCAACTGCTGCCCTGCCCGGCGGTGCAGCCGTAACAATGATCGGCCACGCGGATCGGCCGGCCGACGAAATCCACCTCCAGCAACTCGGAAAGATGCACCGGCCGCGCTTCCGCCCCGCCCGGAGGCAGGCCGAGCATCTGGTTGAAATCACAGTCAAAGACGTAACCCTGCCAGCTCACCGAAATCAGGCTGCGGCACATCACGCCATCCAGGTTCTCGGCGCGGTAAGCCCCCTTGAGCAGCGCCATGTACGGGTGAAACTCGTTGCGCGAGATGAGCTGGCTGCCGAAGCGCTGGATGGGCATGTTGGTCAGCGCAAACAGGTGGTTGAAGACAATGCCGTAGCGCATCGCCAGTTGTTCCTTGTAGGCCTGCTCCAGCCGCACCTGGTCGGGCGGCAAGGACGGCCCGAGCGGGTTGTAGACCAGATTGAGCACCCGCCCGCTGTCCGGCAGGCCGTAGCCCAGCTCGTTGAGCTGGCGCAACCCGTCGAGGCTGGACTGGAAAACACCATCGCCGCGCTGCTTGTTGACGTTCTCTTCCAGATAGCAGGGCAGCGAGGCGGTGATTTCCACTGCGTTATCGGCGAGAAACGCCGCCAGCGTCTCGTAGCCCGGTTCGTTGAGGATGGTCAGGTTGCAGCGGTCGATCACGCGCAGCCCCATCGCCCGCGCTTCGCCGACCAGCCAGCGGAAATGCGGGTTCATCTCCGGCGCGCCGCCGGTCAGGTCGAGCGTCTGGATCGATTGGCGACGGGCGAAGTCAAGCAGGACCGCCATCGTCTCCCGGCTCATTTCCTCGGTGCGCTTCGGACTGGCCGCCACGTGGCAATGGAAGCAGGACTGGTTGCAGCGATAGCCGAGATTGGCCTGCAGTGTTTCCAGTTTGCCGCGCCGGATCGGCGGGAAGTCGGTCTTGACCAACAGCGGGAACGTGTCGCGCATGCCTCTTCTCCTGAAAGCTTGTACCCATTAGACGCACCTGCAGGCCAATTCTTACAGTAGCAGCGCAAATATTTCGCGGCGACAGCGCGCCTCGCCCGGTTATTTGCTATTTTCAGGGAGCAGTCCGGCTCGGCCGGGCAATCATCTCGATGGACAAGCACAATGACAACAATGAACGGCGAACTCTTTTCCTCGGTCTTCCTGCTGCTCCTCGTGCTCGACCCGCTCGGCAACATGCCTTTCGTGCTTTCGCTCCTGCGCAACACCTCGGAAGAGCGCCGGCCGCGCATCATCCTGCGCGAATGCGCGATCGCCACGCTGGTCCTTGTCGGCTTTCTGTTCATCGGCGACTGGCTTCTTTACGCCATGCGCCTGAGCGACCCGGCGCTGGAAATCGCTGGCGGCGTGATTCTCCTGCTGATTGCACTGCGCATGGCCTTTCCACCACCCAAGCACACAGCGACAGAGGAGGAAACAGCCACCGAACCGCTGATCGTGCCGCTGGCTATCCCGATGATCGCCGGCCCCTCAGCGCTGGCGACCGTGCTGCTGGCCTCGCGCCATTCCAACGGGGATATCTTGCTATGGGTCGGCGCGGTGATCCTTGCCTGCCTGATCAACGCCGCGCTGCTGCTCGCTTCCGGCTGGTTCTCCCGCCTCTTCGGCAAGGCCGGCATGGAAGCGCTGGAACGCCTGATGGGCCTGATCCTGACCGCGATCGCCGTGCAGATGCTGATCAGCGGCATCCGCATCGCCTTCAAGATCGGCTGATCGCGGCTGCCGGGACGACGAACTCAGTCCTGCAGCAGCTTGATCCAGACGAACAGGGCCTGATCTTGCGACTCGGCGAGTTGCGCGAGTTCGACCAAGGCCGTGAGGTACGCCAGCACTTCCTCGGGATCGACGCCCTCGTCCTCGTATAACTCGTTCGCTGCCAGTTCCCCGGCCAGCTCGTCCAGCGCTTCGTCGTCGAGTTGCGCCAAGGCGTCAAACAATTCGGGGTCGATGCGCAGAAGCAGGGTTTCATCCTCCCCCTCGGCGACGAACACCGGCTCATAGCGATCGAGCGCCTCATGCAGCGAGTCGCCGGTCAGCAGCGAATGCAAGGCGGCGATCCGCGTCGTATCCAGGCCGGGCGCCTCGAAGCCGCTCCACTGCCTCAGCGGAGCCCCCGACATGGCGACATCGGGATACTCGTCCTCTTCGGCGGCCACCACACAGGTCAGAAATTCCATGCTCCCTCCAGACGATCGATCTTCGAAGGGGCGGAGTTTACCCCCGAACGGCCCGCAGTCAGGAATCAGTCAGGAACACACCACCGCAGCACCGGAAAGCACGTGCTGTGCAAAGGCACGGTCAGAGCCGACGATGTGCTTGGTCATCCAGACACGGAGAAACTCAACCAGCTCCCGCTCGATCGCCTTGCTGATCGAGTTCATCTCGATCTCAGCCAGAACCTTGAAGAAATGCGCATGCTCCGCCGCATGCAGGCGAAGATCCGGGAAATCGAGCAGGCGCATGAGCGCTTCTTCGCAGGTGAAATGGAAGCGCGCAAAATCCTTCAGTTCGGCGATCAGGAAATAGACCGACGACCAGTTCTGCTCCTGCCGGATGGCCTCTTCGATGGCCCCGAAATGGCCGATCAGCTGCTTGTGCTGGTCATCGAGCTCGACGATTCCCAGCGAGTATTCATTGCGCCAGTGCATGGGTGGTCTCCGGTCCGACGTCGCCGGCCCGGGGTTGGGGTGGTGCGACGGACATATTACTTTAGTAATATGTCCTTATAGCGCGAAAGGCGAGATGACCTATGTGCAGTAATTCACACTCGTTCCCGCCCGCGCTACAAACCGGCAGCAAACGCGAGACGGAGAACGCCACAAACGATAGAATCGCGCCTTTTCGGCGGCCGGGCCGGACGCGAATGATGCGGAAGGAACCAAAGGGGAGAGTATTTATGGTGCCCCGAGCCAGAGTCGAACTGGCACGCCTTGCGGCGGCGGATTTTGAATCCGCTGCGTCTACCGATTCCGCCATCGGGGCCACGGTTCGCAGGAGGCGAACCGGAAGAGGGCGAATTATCCATGAATCACTCTTGCCCCACAAGACCTTAACTGACTGACAAACCGACAATCATTATTTCTCAGCATGCTCACTCTCGACGATTTCGATTTTGACCTTCCGCCCGAACTGATCGCCCAGCACCCCGCCACCGAACGCACGGCCAGCCGCCTGCTGCATGTCGACGGCGAGGCGCTGTTCGACCGGCAGTTCGCCGATCTGCCGCAATGGCTCGACGCCGGCGATCTGCTCGTCTTCAACGATACGAAGGTGATCAAGGCGCGCCTGTTCGGGCAGAAGGAGAGCGGCGGGCAGATCGAGGTGATGATCGAGCGCATCGCCGATCGCCGGAATGCCGTCGCCCAGATTCGCGCCAGCAAGTCGCCCAAGCCGGGCAGCCGCATCGTGCTGGAGAACGCGTTTGCACTGCGCGTCGTCGGCCGCACCGGCGCCCAGTCCGAATTTTTCGCCCTGGAACTCGAAGGCGACGGCGACCTCTACGCGCTCACCGAGGAGCACGGCCGCCTGCCGCTGCCGCCCTACATCAGCCACGCGGCGGAAGTGGAAGACGAAACCCGCTACCAGACGGTGTACGCCCGCCACACCGGCGCGGTGGCTGCGCCGACGGCAGGCCTGCATTTCGACGAGGCGATGCTGAACACCCTTAAGAAGAAAGGCGTGGACCTGGCCTGGCTGACGCTGCACGTCGGCGCCGGCACATTCCAGCCGGTGCGGGTGCACAACGTCGCCGAGCATCGCATGCATTCCGAGCGTTTCGACATTCCGCAAGCCACGGTGGACGCCGTCGCCCGGACACGCGCCCGCGGCGGCCGCGTCATCGCCGTCGGCACCACCAGCCTGCGCGCGCTTGAAGCGGCGGCGCAGAGTGGCGCGTTGCGGAGCGGCCCGGCGGAAACCGACATCTTCATCACGCCGGGCTACCGCTTCCGGGTGGCCGACCGGCTGATCACCAACTTCCATCTGCCCAAGTCGACCCTGCTGATGCTCGTCTCGGCCTTCGCCGGTTGCGCTACCATACGCGCCGCCTACCGCCACGCCGTGGCACAGCGCTACCGCTTCTTCAGCTACGGCGACGCCATGCTTCTGGAAAGACACGACGATGCAGTTTGAACACCTGACCACCGACGGCAACGCCCGCCGCGGCCGCCTGACCCTTGCCCATGGCGTCGTCGAGACGCCGGTCTTCATGCCGGTCGGCACTTACGGCACGGTCAAGGCAATGACCCCGCGCGACCTCGACGAGATCGGCGCGCAGATCTGCCTCGGCAACACCTTCCACCTGTGGCTGCGCCCGGGGCTGGAGGTCATCGGCGCGCACGGCGGCCTGCACGGCCTGATGGGCTGGAACAAGCCGATCCTGACCGACTCGGGCGGCTTCCAGGTCTTCTCGCTCGGCGCGCTGCGCAAGATCACCGAGGAAGGCGTCAAGTTCTCTTCGCCGATCAACGGCGACAAGCTGTTCCTGACGCCCGAGGAATCGATGCGCATCCAGCACGTGCTCAACTCGGACATCGTAATGATCTTCGACGAGTGCACGCCCTTCCCGGCCAGTCACGACCAGGCCGCCGAGTCGATGCGCCTGTCGCTGCGCTGGGCGCACCGTTCCCGCGCCGAGCATGACCACCTCGGCAACACCAACGCCCTCTTCGGCATCGTCCAGGGCGGCATGTACGAGGATCTGCGCGAGGAGTCGCTGACCGCTCTCGCCGAAATCGGCTTCGACGGCTTCGCCATCGGCGGCCTCTCGGTCGGTGAGCCGAAAGAGGACATGGCGCGCATCCTCGCGCACACCACGCCACGCCTGCCGGGCGACAAGCCGCGCTACCTGATGGGCGTCGGCACGCCGGAGGATCTGGTGCACGGCGTGCAAGCCGGCGTGGACATGTTCGATTGCGTGATGCCGACGCGCAACGCGCGCAACGGCCACCTGTTCACCCGCTTCGGCGACATCAAGATCCGCAACGCCCGCTACAAGAACGACACGCGGCCGCTGGACGAATCGTGCGACTGCTACACCTGCCGCCATTTCAGCCGCGCCTACCTGCACCACCTGTTCCGCGTCGGCGAAATCCTCGGCGCGCAGCTGAACACGATCCACAACCTGCGCTACTACCAGACGCTGATGCGCGAATTGCGCGAGGCGATCGTGGCGGGTGAACTGGCCGGACACGCCGCCCGGTTCCATGCTGATCGTGCCCGAGGGCCGGCCTGACCACCCCGGTGATACAATGCCCCGTTAAATTTCCAGTTGCACTGACTGCGACTGTTGTTCCATCAACCAACCAGGAGACATTACTGTGCTGATCAGCAACGCCTACGCTCAAGCCGCCGCCGGAGGACCCATGGAAAGTGCAATGCAGTTCCTGCCGATCATTCTGATGTTCGTCGTGCTGTACTTCCTGATGATCCGTCCGCAACAGAAGAAAGCCAAGGAACACAAGGCCCTGCTCGAAGCGCTGGGCAAGGGTGACGAGGTCGTCACCGCGAGCGGCATGGCCGGCCGCATCACCAAGGTCGGCGATGACTACGTGACCGTTGAAATCGCCGCGAACACCGAAGTGCAGATGCAGAAACAATCCATCGCCGTCGTCCTGCCCAAGGGCACGCTGAAAAACCTGTAAGGACCGGAACACGGGGGCTCACGGGCCCCCGTCCTGTTTTCACCCTTACTCTTACCCCCCACCGAAAAATGAATCGCTACCCGCTCTGGAAATACATTACCGTCGTCGTTGCGCTGCTGATCGGTTTCATCTACACCTTGCCGAACTTCTTCGGCGAATCCCCCGCCGTCCAGGTTTCCAGCGCCAAGGCCACCCTCAAGGTTGACACCAAGACGCTCGGTCTCGCCGAAAGCGCACTGCAGACCGCCGGCATTGAAACGAGCGGACTCTTTCTCGACGCCAACGGCGTCAAGGTTCGCCTGAAGGATACGGACACGCAGCTCAAGGCCAAGGATCTGCTGGAGAAGGCCTTCAACCCCGATCCCGCCGACCCGCACTACGTCGTCGCCCTCAACCTGCTCTCCAGTTCGCCGAAGTGGCTGACCGACCTGGGCGCGCTGCCGATGTATCTCGGCCTCGACCTGCGCGGCGGCGTGCACTTCATGCTCCAGGTCGACATGAAAGGCGCGCTGACCAAGCGTCTCGACGCCCTCAGCGCCGATCTGCGCAGCCTGTTCCGCGACAAGTCGATCCGCCATGGTGGTGTTAACCGCGAAGGCGAACGCATCAGCATCCGCTTCCGCGACGAGGACACGCGCGGCAAGGCCCGCCTCGCTCTGCAGGACAACCAGCCTGATCTGGCCGTAATCGAACAGGGCGATAGCAGCGACCTGCGCCTGATCGCCACGCTGAAGCCGACGGCGATCCTGAAACTGCAGGAATCGGCGATCAAGCAGAACATGGGCACGCTGAACAACCGGATCAACGAACTCGGCGTTGCCGAGCCGGTCATCGCCCAGCAGGGCGCCGACCGCATCGTCGTCCAGTTGCCCGGTGTGCAGGACACGGCCAAGGCCAAGGACATCCTCGGCCGTACCGCCACCCTGGAAATCCGCCTGGTCGACGACACACCCGGATCGCTGGAAGCCGCGATCGCCGGACAGGTTCCGTTCGGCACTGAGCTCTACACCGAGCGTGGTGGCCGTCCGTTGCTGGTGAAGAAGCAGGTGCTGCTCACCGGCGACCGCCTGACCGACGCCCAGCCGGGCTTCGACAACCAGACGCAGGAGCCGGCGGTGCACCTCACGCTCGACTCCGCCGGCGCGCGCATCTTCAAGGACATCACCCGCGAGAACGTCGGCAAGCGCATGGCCATCCTGCTGATCGAAAAAGGCAAGGGTGAAGTCGTCACCGCGCCGGTCATCCGCACCGAGATCGGTGGTGGTCGCGTGCAGATTTCCGGTTCGATGAGCACGACCGAAGCCAACGACACGGCACTGCTGCTGCGTGCCGGTTCGCTGGCGGCGCCGATGGAAATCGTCGAGGAACGCACGATCGGCCCGAGCCTCGGCGCCGAGAACATCAAGAAGGGGTTCGACTCGACGATCTGGGGCTTTGGCACGATCGCCGTGTTCATGACCGCCTACTACCTGCTGTTCGGCCTCATCTCGGTCACGGCGCTGGCGGCCAACCTGCTGTTCCTCGTGGCTCTGCTCTCGATGCTGCAGGCGACGCTGACGCTGCCCGGTATCGCCGCCATCGCCCTGACCCTGGGCATGGCCATCGACGCCAACGTGCTGATCAACGAACGCATCCGCGACGAATTGCGTAACGGCTCCCCGCCGCAAACGGCAATCCACACCGGTTACGACCGCGCCTTCGACACGATTCTGGACTCGAACATCACGACGCTGATCGCCGGCATCGCGCTGCTCATCTTCGGCTCCGGCCCGGTGCGCGGCTTCGCCGTGGTGCACTGCCTGGGCATCATGACCTCGCTGTTCTCGGCCGTGGTCGTCTCGCGCGCCTTGGTCAACCTCGTCTATGGTCGTCGCAAGGTGAAGTCGCTGTCGATCGGACAGGTCTGGAAGCCGGGCGTCGACACCACCGCTTCGAAGTAAGGAAAGAAGGAAAAGCAGATGGAATTTTTCCGCATCAAGAAAGACATTCCCTTCATGCGCCATGCGCTGGTGTTCAACGTTATCTCGTTGGTCACCTTCCTGCTGGCGGTCTTTTTCCTCAGCACCCGCGGCCTGCATCTCTCCGTCGAGTTCACCGGCGGCACGCTGATCGAGGTCAACTACGCGCAGGCGGCCGATCTCGGCAAGATCCGCGAAGGACTGGGCAAGGCAGGCTATACCGACATCACCGTGCAGAATTTCGGCTCCAGCCGTGACGTGATGATCCGCCTGCCGCTCAAGGCGGAGCAGAACTCGGCGAAGATCGGCGAGGCGGTGATGGGCGTGCTCGACGCGGAAGCGCCGGGCGCCAGCCTGCGCCGAGTCGAGTTCGTCGGCCCGCAGGTCGGCAGGGAACTGGCCGAAAACGGAGCGCTGGCCCTGTTGCTGGTGATCATCGGGATCGTCGTTTACCTCGCGATGCGCTTCGAATGGCGCTTCTCGGTGTCGGCGATCATTGCCAACCTGCACGACGTGATCATCATCCTCGGCTTCTTCGCCTTCTTCCAGTGGGAATTCTCGCTCTCCGTACTGGCCGCGGTGCTGGCCGTTCTCGGCTATTCGGTCAACGAATCGGTGGTGGTCTTCGACCGCGTCCGCGAAACTTTCCGCAAGGTGCGCGGGCTGACCACACCGCAGATCCTCGACCACGCGATCACCAGCACCATCTCCCGCACCGTAATCACCCACGGCAGCACGCAGGTGATGGTGCTGTCGATGCTGATCTTCGGCGGCGAGACGCTGTATTACTTCTCGCTGGCGTTGACCATCGGCATCTGCTTCGGCATCTACTCGTCGGTCCTCGTCGCCAGCCCGCTGGTGATGTGGCTCGGCGTTTCGCGCGAGCACTTCGTCAAGCCGAAGAAGCAGATCGAAGGCGCCAACGAGGACGGCGCCGTCGTCTGAACGAATTTCCACGGGTTGTGTCCTATTGGACGTAACAGACGGGCGCCTGATCGGCGCCCGTTTTTTTTGCCCGGAGAAGGAACATGACCAATGCAACACCCGCCCGCATCAAGCTGTGGGATCTGCCGACCCGGCTTTTCCACTGGCTGCTCGTCATCCTCGTGATTGCCGCCGTGGCCAGCGGCAAGATTGGCGGCAACGCCATCGTCTGGCATGGCCGAATCGGCCTGGCCATACTCGCCCTGCTCGCCTTCCGGCTCGTCTGGGGTTTTGTCGGCCCGACGCCGGCGCGTTTCGCCAGTTTTTTCCCCACCCAGGCGGGGATCGCCGCCTACCTTCGCGGCACGTGGCGCGGAATCGGCCACAATCCGCTCGGCGCCCTGTCGGTCCTCGCGTTGCTGGTATTCCTGTGCATCCAGGTTGGCACCGGACTGTTCGCCAACGACGACATCGCCTTTCGCGGCCCGCTTTTTGAACTGGTGAGCAAGGAATCGAGCGATACGTTGGTGGGCTACCATCGCCTGGCGATCAATGCCCTGATCGCCCTGGTCGTCCTGCACATCGTGGCAATTGCCTTCTACGCGCACGTCAAGAAGGAGAATCTGGTCAGGCCGATGATCGATGGCTGGAAGGCCGTCGAACCGGAAGACGAAGTTGCTCCGATCCGAGGCGGAGGGATCATCGCCCTGATTGTCGCGGTGAGCGTGGCAGGCGCCGCCGTTTATGCCGCGTCGGGACTGTGGATCAAGCTGGCGGAATCACCCCCGGCGGCAGTGACACCGCAAGCGCCGGCTTGGTAAGTCTCCAGAACGGATGCCCGCGCCACGCGGGCATCCTGACGATTCGTCAGTTGCGGAAATTGTCGTGACAGGCCTTGCAGGTTCCGCCGGTCTTGCCGAATTGCGCCTGGATCGCCGCCTTGTCGCCCGTCGCCGCCACTTTCGCAAGTTCGTTGGCTTCCTTGTTGAAATTCATGGCCAGTTCGCGGACCTTGTCCTGCTGCTGGAAGAATTCCGCCTTGACGCGGGTTTTCTCTCCGCCGACTTCCTTGTCCGTCCCCGGACCGAACAACGCCCCGAGCCCTGAATTGGCAACTGCCGCCACCGCCTTGGCCGCGGCTTCCGTCTGCTCCTTGTTGAAGCTGCCATCCAGATTGGCCTTGATCTTGCCCATGTTCCACGACATGAAGCTGTAGGCCGACTTGCGATACTTGATCATCTCTTCGGGCTTCAGCGTCTGCTGCGCCATGGCGGCTCCAGCGAAAGTCACGAGAACGAGCGTTGCGAGGATTTTCTTCATGATTCATCTCCACAGAGCGGATTAACCGAGCGGTTAACAAAAATCGGGGCAGAGACTGCCCCGACCGTACAACACCCTTTAGTCAACGATGGTTATCAGAAGTTCGCCATCGATCCGGCCCGTTTTTTCTCAGACAGCGAAAACGTGCTTGACGCGCAACGTTTTTTTCTCGTCGGCTACGGCAATCAAGCGATCAATGTTCGGATGCTTACCCGGATGCTGGCGGGCATCTTCGGTGTGCTCGGCGTAGATTTCCAGTCCCTTGCGGGCCGCGTCCGGCGAAATGGCGCCGTAGGTTTGCGCAAGGTGGTTGTAAACGGCCAGCGAACCCTGGCTGCCCGCCTTGTTCTCGATCACCGCGACGACGTTGCCTTCGGCGTCGAGCAGGTTGATCGCTGCCAGATGCGAAATTCCGGGCAGTTTCTTCAGGTTATCGGCAAATTGCGACATGATCCTTCCCCTCAGATCCGGCGCGCCAGTTCGGCCGCCTTGCCGGTGTAGTCCCACGGCGTGAGCTTGAGCAGCTCTTCCTTCACCGTCTCGGGGAGCTCCAGCGTTTTCACGAATTCCTGCATGCCCTCGCGCGAAATCCGGTTACCACGGGTCAATTCCTTGAGCTTTTCGTACGGATTGGCGATGCCGTAGCGGCGCATCACGGTCTGGATCGGCTCGGCGAGGAGTTCCCAGTTGGCGTCGAGGTCGGTGCACAGGCTGTCGGCGTTGGCTTCCAGCTTGTTCAAGCCGCGCAGCAGCGAATCGTAGGCGAGCAGCGTGTAGCCGAGCGCGACGCCCATGTTGCGCAGCACGGTCGAATCGGTCAGGTCGCGCTGCCAACGCGAGATCGGCAGCTTTTCCGAGAGGTGGCGCAGCACGGCATTGGCCAGACCGAGGTTGCCTTCCGAGTTCTCGAAGTCGATCGGATTGACCTTGTGCGGCATCGTCGACGAGCCGACTTCGCCGGCCTTCAGCTTCTGCTTGAAGAAGCCGAGCGAGATGTAGCCCCACACGTCGCGGCCGAGGTCGATCAGGATCGTGTTGACGCGGGCGAAGGCGTCGAACAGTTCGGCCATCGCGTCGTGCGGCTCGATCTGGATCGTGTAGGGGTTGAATTCGAGGCCGAGCGACTCGACGAAGCGCCTGGCGAAGCTTTCCCAGTCGTAGGTCGGGTATGCGGCCAGATGCGCGTTGTAGTTGCCGACCGCGCCATTGATCTTGCCGAGCAGACTGACGTCGGCGATTACCTTGCGGCCGCGCTCCAGGCGATAGACGACGTTGGCCACCTCCTTGCCCAGTGTCGTCGGCGTCGCCGGCTGGCCGTGCGTGCGCGACATCATCGGCAGTGCCGCGTGCTCGTGCGCCAGATCGCGCAGACGGGCGATCGCCTTGTCCAGCGACGGAAGCATCACTTCATCGCGTGCCGCCTTGAGCATCAGGGCGTGCGACAGGTTATTGATGTCTTCCGAGGTGCAGGCGAAGTGGATGAACTCGGAGACGAGCATGACCTCCGCGTTGTCCGCGAGTTTCTTCTTGATCCAGTATTCGAGGGCCTTCACATCGTGGTTGGTCACCGCCTCGATCTCCTTGACTTCGGCGGCCTGCTCCGGACCGAAGCTTTCGACCAGCCGGTCCAGCTCGGCCACGGTGGCCGGCGAGAACGCCGGGATCTCGGCGAAATGCGGCTCGGCGGCCAAGGCCTTCAGCCATTCGATCTCGACCTGGAGGCGACGGTGGATCAGTCCGTACTCGGAAAACTGGGCACGCAGCGCATCGACCTTGCCGGCGTAGCGTCCATCGAGCGGAGAAAGGGATGTAAGAGTATCAAGCAACATGGCGTCTGACCTGTGAAAACGTGGAGCCGGAAAAGGGTCTGTATTCTACCTTTTCCGGACTTCTCTCCCAAAAATCGCGTCGCACTGTTGGTATATAATCCAGAGCGATAGACACCTCCCCTGCCACCCTCGAAGACACCCATGAAGCTTATCGGATCCCTTACCAGCCCCTTCGTCCGCAAGGTGCGCGTCGTGCTGGCGGAGAAAAAGATCGAATGCGAATTCGAGATCGATTCCCCCTGGACGCCGGAATCGAATGTTCCCAACATCAATCCGCTGGGCAAGATCCCGGTGCTGGCGCTGGACGACGAGACGGTGCTTTTCGATTCGCGGGTGATCAGTGAATACCTCGACAACGTCGCCCCGAACAACAAGCTGATGCCCGCCCCCAACCGCGAACGAACGGAAGTAAAACGCTGGGAGGCCCTAGCTGACGGGGTTTGCGATGCGGCCGCATTGATCTTCCTGGAAATGAAACGCCCGGAGGGACAACAGAGCGCCGACTGGATCGCCCGCCAGCAGGACAAGATCACCCGCGGCCTGGAATACATGGCCAAAGAACTCGGCGAGAGCCCGTGGTGCATGGGCAACCACCTGTCGCTGGCCGACATCGCCACCGGCTGCGCGCTGGGCTACCTGGCGTTCCGCTTCCCGGAAATCGACTGGCGCGAAACACATCCGAATCTTGCCCGCCTTTACGACAAGTTGATGCAGCGCCCGGCATTTGCCGAGTCGGTACCGAAGGGCTGAACGAGACTCAAGGAACACGAAGGGCCGCGAAAGCGGCCCTTCTGCCGTTCACCCTTCGCTCACCTGAACCTCGGCAGCCAGGCGTTCAACGAGTTCATCGGCCGGCGGCGTCGCTCCCGCGGCCAGGCAGGCACCGGATCCGGCCGCCACCGAAGCGCGCAAATGGGCGTCCCACCCTCGTTCGGGATGGTGCAACCGGCTGCCCAGCAAACCGGCCAGGCTGCAGTCCCCGGCACCGACGGTGTCGATTACCTCGATTTCCGGCGGTACGGCACGCCAAAACCGCTCGCCGACGTACAGCGCGGCACCTTCCCCGCCTCGCGTGTATAGGACCGGCACATCGGGGTTCATGGCGCGCAGACGGGCAAAGGCGCCCTCTTCGTCGTTAGTGCGGAACAACCCGCGCAGGTCTTCCTCGGAAACTTTGACGAGGTCGGCGACGGCCATCATGCGCCTCAGAACGGGGTCGTAGCGCTCGTCCATCACGGCACGGAAATTGGGATCGTAGCTGATGCAGACGCCTTGTTCGTGCAGCCGCTCGGCGAGACTCACGAGACGCCCGGCAAGCGGTTCCCGCGCCAGGCTGATGCCACCAAAATGCGCCCAGCGCACGCCGTTCTCCCAGCCAGCCGGCAGCGTGGAGACGTTGAAATGCAAGTCGGCACTATCGTCGCCGACGAAGAAGTACTTTGGCGGGTGCGTCTCGTGCACGACGGCGAGCAGCGGCGATTTATCCTGACGCTGCATGAAACGCAGGTCGAGCCCGGCCTGTTCACTCTCCCGCCACAACGCATCGCCGAAACAATCCCGGCTGATTGCGCCGCCAAACGCACTCGACACACCGAAGCGAGCCATTACCCGCGCGACATTCCATGGCGCGCCACCCGGAACGCTCGTCCACGTATTCCTGTCACGCCGGATCAGATCTGTGAGGGCCTCGCCAAACGAGGCAAAAAGTGGGAAATCGCTCATCACAAACCTTCCGGCAATTTGCCCAGCGCGCGCAACACGTCGAAACAGGCGCCGATATCGTGGTAATCGACCTTGCCGGCCGGGCTTTTTTCGCGTGTGTGATTGAGGTTGGCCGGGTCGAGGATGCGGAACCAGGCGCCGTTCTGGTGATCGACGAAATGGCACCAGCAGTAGTCCCAGATGCGGTCATACCACGCCCAGTAGTCCCCCTTGCCGGTACGCTGCGCTAGCAACGCCGCCGCGGCGAACGATTCGGCCTGCACCCAGTGGTACTTGTCGCCATCGCAGATACGGCCGTCGGGCGCGAAGCCGTAGTACAGGCCGCCGTGCTGCCGATCCCAGGCGCGGCTGACCGCCGCTTCGAACAGCGCCTCGGCGCGCGGCAGGTGCCAGTCGGCGGGCAGGCGGGCGTCGAGCTGCAGCAGCAGCTTGGCCCATTCGGCCTGATGCCCGGGCTGGAAGCCCCATGGACGGAAGATGTTGCTCTTGTCGCGCCGGTTGTAGTCCCAGTCGACGCTCCAGTCGGCGTGGTAGTGCTCCCAGACGAGGCCGTCGGCCAGTGCAGCCTGCCGGACGGTGATGTTGTGCGCCAGCGTCTCCGCACGTTCGATGTAGCGGCGTTCGCCGGTCGCGACGTAAGCGTAGATCATCGCCTCGCAGGCGTGCATGTTGGCGTTCTGCCCGCGGTACGGCGAGAGCGTCCAGTCCGGTGCGGCCTCGTCGGCGTATAGGCCAGAATCTCCCAGCCAGAAACGCTGCTCGGCCACGTCGAAGGTCTCGGCCAGCCAGCCGCGCGCCTCGGCAACGCCGCTCTTGAATGCGTGCGCGTAGGCCAACATGACGAAGGCCATCCCGTAGCAGTGGCGCGTGGCGTCGAGCACGGTGGCCTTGCCCTCGTGCCAATCGATCAGCCAGGCGTAGCCTCCGGTCAGCGGATCGAGGAACGCCCGGCGCAGGAAGTCGACGCCGTGGCGCACCCCCTCACGGAAACGTTCGTCGCCAGTCAATTGGAAGAGCACGGCGTGGATGATCACGAAGCGCGTGGCGCTGACGAGGTGCCGCGTGCGCGCGTCATAGACCGTCCCGTCATCGAGAAAGAAGTGGTACATGCCGCCGCTCGGGTCGATCGCCCGGTCGGCGTAGAAATCCATGATCCAGGCGATGTGCCGGCGCAGAAAACCCGGGGAGCGAAAATCGGGTGACGGAGGAATGACCATGTTATTCGCCGAACAACAAAGACGGGAAAACGTTCACAGAATGACGCCACCGCCGAGACACACCCGGCTCTCATACACCACTACCGACTGCCCTGGCGTCACCGCCCATTGCGGGCTGGCGAAGCGGATCAGACACTCATCCGCGTCGACGCGCTCGATTTCACACGGCGCGTCGACCTGGCGGTAACGGGTCTTGGCACCATAGACCCAGTGCGTATGTGGAGCCTCGCCCGATATCCACGAAAGCTGGTCGGCACGCAGCTCTTCCGAAAGCAGTGCCGGATGCTCGTGGCCCTGCACGACGTAAAGGATGTTGCGCGCCATGTCCTTCTTCGCCACGAACCACGCCTCGTGCTCGCCGGTATCGGCGCCCTTGCCGCCCTTCACTCCACCGATCTGCAGGCCCTTGCGCTGGCCGAGTGTGTGATAGGTCAGGCCGTCATGTTCGCCAAGCACGCGCTCGTCGTCGAAACAACGGATTTCGCCCTTCTTCGGCGGCAGGTAGCGCATCAGGAATTCCTTGAACGGCCGCTCACCGATGAAGCAGATGCCCGTCGAATCCTTTTTCACCGCCACGTGCAGACCGGCGTCTTCGGCCATCTTGCGCACGTCGCGCTTGTAGATCTCGGCCAGTGGAAACAGCGTTTTCGACAACTGCGCCTGATTCAGACGGTGCAGGAAGTAGCTCTGGTCTTTGGTGCCATCCTCTGCCTTCAGCAGCTGGAAACGACCATTGAATTCGCGCACGCCGGCGTAATGGCCGGTGGCGATCTTCTCGGCGCCCATCCGCAGCGCGTGGTCGAGGAAGGCTTTGAACTTGATCTCCGAATTGCACAGCACGTCCGGGTTCGGCGTGCGGCCGGCCTGGTATTCCTTGAGGAAGATCGAGAACACGCGCTCGCGATATTCCTTCGCGAAATTCACCACCTCGACATCGATGCCGATCGTGTCGGCGACGCTCATCACGTCGATCAGATCCTGGCGCGACGAACAGTATTCGTCGTCATCGTCGTCCTCCCAGTTCTTCATGAACAGGCCGACGACGTTCCAGCCCTGCTGCTTGAGCAACAGCGCCGCCACCGACGAATCGACACCGCCGGACAGGCCGACGACCACCGTTTTTCCCTTGCCTTCACTCGACATTCGGGCTCTCCCCATCCAGCCACGCCGCCAGCGGCATCACCGCCGCCGGCCGGCCATTGTCAAAAAACCAGCTATCCACGACATAACGCGCATGACTCACGTCCTCGGTATCTACCGAGGTTTCCTCGATCAGCGCCGACCAATGCTGAAACAACAGGAAACGCGACCGCAGGGCCGGCTCCAGCACGCGGTGGAAACGCAACCAGCCACGCCGCTCCATCAGTCCCAGCAAGCGAGTGGTCGTCGTTGCGTGATCGATGCAATCCATTCGTCCATACACAGCATCGTCGGCATAGTTGCCGCCGCGATCCGCCGAAATCGGCGCCTGCTGCCCTGCCCAGCCAAGCAGACGCCCGACGGCTTGACTGATCGCCGCGCGTTCTTCCTCCGCATCGCGTGCCACGACGAGCGAATACCCGAGTTCATCGAGTTGGTCGTCGCTGAACTCGACCTCGGCCTGCGCCAGGCACCCGTAGTTGAAGCAGACAGGGACACGCTCCACCGCAGCGGCGGAAAACGCCCCCAATGCGATCAATGCGCCAAGGCACAGGCGCAGCCAGCGAGCCATCATGCGTAATGGGTGATCAGTTCCAGCGGATAGCGCTTGCCGGCCTGCCAATCCTCGATGCAGCGCAGGATCAACGGGCTGCGGTGCTGGCCGGCCGTGGCCCGGATTTCATCCAGCGACAGCCAGCGCGCGCCGATGATGCCGGTATCGAGTTGGCGCTCGGGGTCGTGGCCGGTGATCTCGCCGCCGAAGGCGAAGCGGAGGTAGGTGATGTCCTTGTCCGGGTGGCGCCAGTTGTAGACGCCGACCAGGAAGCGCGGCGCGAACGCATAGCCGGTCTCCTCCAGCGCCTCGCGCACGACTGCGTCGGTCAACGCCTCCTCGCACTCCAGGTGACCGGCCGGCTGGTTGAATCGGATGCCTTCGTCGGTTTCTTCCTCGACCAGCAGGAATTTGCCGTCGCGCTCGATGATCGCGGCCACGGTGACATGGGGTTTCCAGATCATGGGGGGATGCCTCGGGTTCTGCAAAGGGCGTATTCTAGCGCCATCCCGGCAGCGAAATCGGCTAGAATTTCCGCCTGTCCGCGCGCCGGCAACGCACCGGAACAGGCCCAGCCTCCCGCCGGCGACCGCCCGATACAGAACAATCCAGAATATTCGAACACTCCATCACCCGGAAACGACCATGGCCGACAACAAGACCGTCGAAGTCACCGCTCACGACCTGCCGCTGCACTGCCCGCCTGCCGGCGCCACCGCCTGGAACCAGCATCCGCGGGTCTTCCTCGATGTGCTGCACACCGGCGAAGTGACCTGCCCCTACTGCAGCACCCACTACGTCTTCAAGGGCGAGGCGCCCAAGGGACACTGACACGCCGCGCATGAGCGCCCTCCGCGCACTGGTCGTCGCTCCGGCCTGGATCGGCGACACGGTCATGGCGCAGCCGCTGTTCATGCGCCTGCACCAGACGTTTCCCGGTTTGCAACTCGACGCGCTTGCCGCGCCTTGGGTCGCGCCGGTGCTTCGCCGCATGCCGGAAATCGGCGAGATCATCGACAACCCGTTCGCCCACGGCGAACTGTCGCTCGCCGCACGTTTCCGCCTCGGACGGCAACTCGCGCAACGCCGCTACCGGCAAACCTACGTCCTGCCCAACTCGGCGAAATCGGCACTGATTCCCTTCTTCGCCTGCATTCCGGAACGCATCGGTTTTACCGGCGAAGCGCGCTACGGCCTGCTCAACATTCGCCACACACTCGACGAGACCGCGCTGCCGCAGATGGCCGAACGCTTCGCCCAGCTGGCACAGGCGCCCGGATCGCCGCTCATCCGTCCGGTCGAATACCCCCGCCTGACCTCGACACCGGAACAACAGGCGGCAACGCTGTCCGCGCTCGGCATCGAGCGTCCGGCGCGCATCGCCGTCTTCTGCCCCGGCGCCGAATACGGCCCGGCCAAGCGCTGGCCGCCACGCCATTTCGCGACGCTGTCCGATGCGTTGTCCGCGCGTGGCTACGCCATCTGGCTGCTCGGCTCGGGAAAGGACAGAGTCGGCGGCGACGAGATCATCCAACTGTCGCGGAACGCCTCGCCGCGTAATTTCTGCGGCGAAACTTCGCTGTCGCAAGCCATCGACCTGATCGGCGCCGCGGATTTCGTCGTCTGCAACGACTCCGGACTGATGCACGTATCCGCGGCACTGGGGAAACCGCTGGTGGCCGTCTATGGCTCGTCCTCGCCCGGATTCACGCCCCCGCTCTCCGACCGGGCGACGATCCTCAGCCTCAATCTCGACTGCAGCCCCTGTTTCAAGCGCGAATGTCCGCTCGGCCATCTGGACTGCCTGAACAAACTCACGCCGCAGCGCGTGCTGGAGGCCTGCCTGGCGGCCGACCTGAACGGAGAGGATTGATGAGTACCATCTACACGACGGCGGAAGACGCCGAAGAAGCCTTTTACGAAGCGATCGGACGTGCCGATCTGGACGCGCTGATGGCCACCTGGTCCGACGACGAGGAAATCGTCTGCATCCATCCGACCGGGCAGCGCATGGACGGCCATGCCGCCATCCGCGAAAGCTGGCGCTCGATCTTCGAGAGCAACCCGCGCTTTTCCGTACATATCCGCAGCAAGATTCGCTGGCAAAGCCTGCTGCTCTGCGTGCACAGCGTCGTTGAAACCCTGTATCTGGAAAACGACCGGACGACCCACGGCCCGATGCTGACCACCAACGTCTTCATCCGCGGCGCCAACGGCTGGCGATTGCTTTCGCGGCATACCTCGGCGGCGGCCGAGGCCTCGGACGGCGGGGACGACGACCTCGATACGAAGAAACACACGCTGCACTGACATTCGTCATTCCGGCGAAGGCCGGAATCCAGAAAGTTGAACGAACTGGACCCCGGCCTTCGCCGGGGTGACGAATATTTCAGCGCTTATCCAAGTCGACGGAGAGTTTCCTCTCCGCCTCTCTCCCGATCACATGTAGCGGTTGACGATGTTCTCAAGCATCTCCTGACACCCGGAACGCGGGGTCGGTTCGAGCCCCTCCTTCGTGACCAGGTCGGCCACCGCGGCAAGATCGGCTTTTCCGGTCATGATCCGCTGACCGAGATCGCCGTCCCAACCGGCGTAACGTTGTGCCTTGAAGGTGCCGAGCTTGTCGTCCTCGATCATCCGCGCGGCGATCAGCAGGCCATGCGCCAGCGTATCGATGCCGCCGACGTGGGCATGCACGAGGTCGACGGCGTCCACGCTCTGGCGACGAATCTTTGCATCAAAGTTGAAACCGCCCTGGGTCAGACCGCCGGCCTTGAGCACGTGGTACAAGGCTTGCGCCGCCTCGCCGGCGTCGTTGGGGAACTGGTCGGTATCCCAGCCGTTCTGCGAGTCGCCGCGGTTGGCATCGACCGACCCGAAGCAGCCCAGCGCCGTGGCCAGCGCCACTTCGTGCTCGAAGCTGTGCCCGGCCAGTGTGGCGTGGTTGCATTCGATGTTGACCTTGACCTCTTTTTCCAGACCGTACTGCTTGAGGAAGCCATGGACGGTGGACACGTCGAAATCGTACTGGTGCTTGGTCGGTTCCATTGGCTTCGGCTCGATCAGGATCTGGCCCGTGAAGCCGATCTTGTACTTGTGTTCGACGACCATCGAGAGGAAACGACCGAACTGGTCGAGTTCGCGCTTGAGGTCGGTGTTGAGCAGCGTGTCGTAGCCTTCGCGCCCGCCCCAGAGGACGTAGTTTTCCCCGCCCAAGCGATGCGTCGCTTCGAGCGCATCGCGCACCTGCACGGCCGCACAGGCGAACACCTCAGGATCGGGGTTGGTTGCCGCACCGGCCATGTAACGTGGATGGGAGAAAAGATTGGCGGTGCCCCAAAGCAGTTTCACGCCGGTCCGTTCCTGCGCTTCCGCCGCCTTGTCGACCATGTGGGCGAAGGCCTTCTGGCTCTCGCGCAACGGCCCCAGTTCCGGCGCGAGGTCGCGGTCATGGAAGGTGTAGAAGGGAACGCCGAGCTTTTGCACGAAGGCCATCGCTTCATCGAGTTTCCGCTCGGCCAGTGCCAGCGGATCGCCTCCCTTGTGCCAGGGCCGGTCGAAGGTGCCGCTGCCGAACATGTCGCTGCCGTTGGAACAGAAGGTGTGCCAATAGCAGACGGCGATGCGCAGGTGCTCTTCCATCGTCCGGCCGAGAACGACGCGCTTGGCGTCGTACCAGCGGTAAGTCAACAGGTCGTCACTATCCGGCCCGGCATAACGAATCGGCTCGATCGCCGAGAAATAGCTTTCTGTCATTTACGTTTCTCCTTGGGTTAATCGCTTCCGCGGTGCAGGTGAGCAAGTCACATTGCCGCGTGGGGGTTGTTCAATTCTTCCTCGGCGTAGAGAGCCGCGCCGACGATGCCGGCCTGGTTCAGGAAGCTGGCCGCGACGACCGGCGCCTTGGTGGTGAGCATCGGGGCAAATTCGTGCAGCGTGGCGCTGACTGCACCGCCGAGCACGATGAGATCCGGCCAGAGCAACGCTTCCAAGGTACGCAGATAGAGGTTGAGGCGATCGCCCCAGACCTCCCAGGACAAGCCCTGGGTCACGCGAACCGCCTCGGAGGCGTAACGCTCGGCTTCGTGCCCGTTCTCCAAATAAACATGGCCGAGCTCGGTATTCGGTTGCAGGTGCCCCGCGCTGAACAAGGCGGTCCCGAGGCCGGTGCCGATCGTGACGATCAGTACCACGCCGGGGTGATCCTTGCCAGCGCCGAAGCGCATCTCGGCCATCCCGGCCACGTCGGCGTCGTTGGCGATATGCACCGGCATGCCGATCTGGCGGCTGAAATAGTCGGCGATCGGCAGGTCGATGAAGGACTTGTCGACATTCGACGCCGTGCGCGAAATGCCGTGCTGGATGGCGACGGGGAAGCCGATGCCGACCGGCCCGTTCCAGCGATGGCGCTCGACGACCGCACGCAGCGTCTCCCCGACAGCCTCTGGCGTAGCCGGCCGCGGCGTTTCGACCCGGAAGTGCTCGCTGACGAGTTCGCCGGTTTCCGTCTCGACGATCGCGGACTTGATGCCCGTGCCGCCCACATCGATTCCCAGAATTTGCACGATGACGTCCTCTCGCTATCCGTTTTTCAGCGTTCGCTGCCGGCGCCCGACACCACGTCGATCCACACGGCCAGCAGCAGGATCGCGCCCTTGACGATCATCTGCCAGAAGGACTCGACGCCGAGCATCGACATGCCGTTGTCGAGACTGGCCATGATCAATGCGCCGATCAGGGCGCCATAGACCGTCCCGACGCCACCGCGGCTCGACGCGCCGCCGATGAAGCAGGAAGCGATCGCATCGAGTTCGCCGAGCGTCCCGGCGGAAGGAGAACCGGCGGCGAGACGCGCCGTGGTGGTCAGGCCTGCGAACGCGGCCATTAACCCCATCATGCCGAACACCAGCATCTTCACCGCCCGCACATTGACGCCGGAAAGACGCGTCGCTTCGAGGTTGGAACCGACCGAATAGATCCGCCGCCCGAACACCGTCTGGTTGGCCATGAAACTGAAAATACCGAGGATGACCAGCGTCACGAGGACCGGAACGGGGATCCCCTCGTACTGGTTGAGCGTATAGACGAAACCGACGATCAGCACACCGATCACGCCCAGCTTGCCGAGATCCTGCCAGAGCGGCGGCACGCTCAGACCATGTTGCGCCCGTCCAGCGCGGGTCCGGAAGGTCAGGAAAGCCATCAGCGCGAACACCGCGACGCCGAGGAGATTGCCGAGCATGATCGGCAGATACGCCTGCCCGATCATGATCATCGGCTCGGACTCCAGCGGCACGGTCGTTCCCTTGGTGATGCCGAGCAGAATGCCGCGGAACGCCAGGAAGCCGGCCAGGCTGACGATGAACGACGGCACGCGCAGGTAGGCCACCCAGTAGCCGTTGAAGAGGCCGATGCCGATGCCGAGCGTCACCACGATCAGGATGATCAGCGGCATCGGCAGTTGGTAGGTGTAGTCGAGGATTGCCGCGATACCGCCGAGCAGCCCCAATGATGCACCGACCGAGAGATCGATCTCCCCGGAGATGATGATGAACACCATGCCCGAGGCCAGCATCCCGGTGATGGCCATCTGCCGCAGCAGGTTGGAGAAGTTGCGCGGCGTCAGGAAGGCGCCGTCGGTCAGCTGTCCGAAGAACAGCCAGATCATCGCGATCGCGAGCAGCAGCGCGAGAATCTTGTATTGTGCAAAAAACCGTTTGAAATCGCGGGTCGTCATGTTCGTGTCACCTTCCCTGTGAAGTCTTGAAGTGAGTGCGGATCAGGCGGCCAGCGCCGCCGACTGACCGAGCGCGGCGGTGAGCACCTGCTCCTGGGTCAGCCCGTCATTGATGAAATCGCCCCGCAGCTGGCCTTCGCCGATAACGAGGACGCGGTCGGAAATCCCGAGAACCTCCGGCAATTCCGAGCTGATCATGATGATCGACAGCCCCTGCCGGACCAGTTCGAACATCAGCTTGTAGATTTCGTACTTGGCGCCTACATCGACGCCGCGCGTCGGCTCGTCGAGGATCAACACTTTCGGATTGGGCAGCAGCATTTTGGAAAGCACGGCCTTCTGCTGGTTGCCCCCGGACAGCCCGCGGATCGGCAGGTCCGGCGAAGCCGTCTTGATGCGCATGCGGGCAATCGACTTCTCGATCTGGCACAACTCCTTTTCGGCGTTGATCACGCCGTGCCGGGCATAATCGCCGAGCACCGCCATCGTAATGTTGGCGCCGACGCCCTGCAGGGGAACGATCCCGTGGCGCTTGCGATCCTCCGGCACCAGACAGATGCCCTGCGTCACCGCCGCACGCGGCGAATCAACGGAGATTCTCCGGCCATCGAGCCACAGCTCGGCGCTGTACTGCCCGGGATAGCAACCGAAAATGGCCATTGCCAGTTCGGTGCGTCCGGCGCCGACCAAGCCGGCGACGCCGAGAATCTCGCCCTTGCGCAGCTGGAAGGAAATGTTGTCGACCCGCTTGCGCCGGGGATTGTTGACGTCCAGGCAGGTCACGTTGCGCGCCTCGAAGAACACCTCGCCGATCGGATGCTCTTCGCGCGGAAAAAGGTTCTTGATCTCGCGACCGACCATCATGGTGATGATCTCGTTGGTATCCATGCCGCTCATCGGCCGCGTACCGACGTGCGTGCCGTCGCGGATGACGCTGATGGTGTCACAGACGGCGGCAATCTCGTCGAGCTTGTGCGAAATCATCACGCAGGCCACGCCCTTGCGCTTGAGATCGCGGATGATGTCGAGCAGGATTTCAGTTTCCGACTTGGTCAGCGACGACGTCGGCTCGTCGAGGATCAGCAACCGTGCCTTCTTGTTCAGCGCCTTGGCAATTTCGATCAATTGCTGATGGCCGCCACCGTAGTGATATACCGGCAAGGCCACATTGACGTCCGGCATTTTCAGTTCGGCCATCAATTCCTCGGCACGCTTGTACATCGCCGAGTAGTTCATGCGTCCGCCGGGCAGCTTGATCTCGTTGCCCATGAAGATGTTTTCCGCGACCGACAGCTGCGGCACCAGCATCAGTTCCTGGTGGATGATGACGATGCCCGCCTCCTCGGTCTCGCGGATCGACGTGGCCTTGAGCTCCTTTCCATCCCAGAAAATCTGGCCTTGCCAGGTACCGTAGGGATAAACCGCCGACAGCACCTTCATCAGCGTCGACTTGCCCGCGCCATTCTCGCCACACAAGCCGACGACTTCGCCGGCGCGCACCTTGAGGTCGATGCCGTCAAGGGCCTTCACGCCATTGAAGTCCTTGACGATACCCCGCATATCAAGCAGATACTCGGCCATGATCCTCCGTCCCGAAAAAATGAACACGCCCACGCACGGCGGCGGGAACCCCTCGCCGCCGTGCCATGACGATTACAGCCCGAGTTGCTCCTTGGTATAGAAGCCGTCCTTGACCAAAGTGTCCATGTTCTCCTTGGTGATGACGATCGGGTCGAGGAGGATTTGCGGAATGCCGCCTTCGGCCTTTTCAGCCTTGTAGCTGACCTTCTCGCCCTTGACCAGAGCCACTGACACCTTGGCGGCTTCAGTGGCGATCAGGCGCAACGACTTGTAGACCGTCATCGTCTGCGTTCCGGCGAGGATGCGCTTGCAGGCCGCGAGTTCAGCGTCCTGGCCGGTGACCGGCACCTTGCCCGCGAGCTTCTGGCCGGCCAGCGCCTGGATGATGCCGCCGGCGGTGCCGTCATTCGGGCCGAGGAAGCCGTCGATCTTGTTTTGGTGCTTCGTCAGGACGTTTTCGGCGATGGACAGCGCGTTCGATGGCAGCCAGTCCTTGACGGACTGCTCGCCGAGAATCTTGACCTTGCCGCTCTTGATCGCCGGCTCCATGGCCTTCATCGCCCCGGCCTTGAACAACTTGGCGTTGTTGTCGCCGGGATCTCCGGAAAGCACATAAACACCGCCGCCGTTCGGCATCGCCTTCATCAGCGCCTCGCCCTGCATGAAGCCGACGCGCTCGTTGTCGAACGAGATATAGACGTCGATGTTCCGGCTCTTGATCAGGCGATCGTAGGAGACGACCTTGATCCCGGCTTTCTTGGCCTCACGAAGCACGTTAGACAACGTCGACTGGTCCTTCGGCACGATCACCAGCGCATCGACCTTCTGCGAAATCAGGTTCTCGATCTGCGACACCTGCTTGGCGGTATCACCATCCGCCGACTGGACGTTGACTTCGGCACCCAGCTGCTTGGCCGCCTCGATGAAGTAGTCGCGGTCGCGGGCCCAGCGTTCGACGCGCAAATCGTCGATCGAAAAGCCGATGACCGGCTTTTCCTTGGACGCCATGGCCGGCATGGAAACGCACGCGGCTGCCGCGACGAGAACGGACAAAAGGGTACGGCGGACTGTGAAACGGCTCATCTGAATTCTCCTTCAATTAACGGGGCGCACCCCGGCAGGACAACCACATCGAACGGAACCCGCCGGCAGGACGCCGACGGAGGCTCACCACGCAGCAACAAACCGGCGACACGCACCCGGAAAGACTCCGATCACGCCTCGCCGCGAACACTTCACGGGATGTTATGCAATGAAAGGGCCGCAAAAATGCGCACACGCGCGGTGACAAAGACGCACCGATGGCGCACGGATGCCTGCAATTTGACTGTCTGAACCATCAACCCCTCCTCTTTCTCCCGGCAGTCTTCATCTTTTTTTGCCTGCCGCGATCTATCGCATTTCCCTTCGCCCGCCAGCGTTATGTTTTTGTACCGGTCGAGCGTGCGCAAAACATTAGTTCATTTCTCGTACCAATACAACAGTTTTTTTCGCCCAATAAATTACGGCGCCACACAGCATCAACGATCACCGAGGCGGTAATCCATCGGCCGGGTCAGGACGTGCTTGACCAGCGCCGCCGCGCCGATACCGATCGAACGCGAACCGAAACGCGCCAGTCGCAACTCGGGCAACGGCAGCGAGCAATCGCGCGAAAACCCTTCGAGACAGGAAAATGCCGCATCAAGCAGGGGCGGCCCGAGGTCGCATAACGGACCGCCAATGACGACCCGCCCGGGGTTGAACGATGTCCACAGATTCTGGATCAACACGCCGAGATAGTGTCCGGCACGCCGCACCGACAAGTGCGCGGATTCGTCGTTGCGATCGAGCAACTGACGGATCGTCTCGACCGGGAGCAGATCGTCGGCCCGCCCGGAGATCCGGGTACTGACCGCCCGCTGCCCGATAAAGGCCTCGGCACAGCCGCGCCGCCCGCATGAGCACACCGGCCCTTCGACCTGCAGAATCGAATGGCCGACCTCGCCGGCAAAGCCGTCGGCACCAAGAAACAGGCGCCCGCGCACGACCACCCCAGCGCCGACGCCGACACCAAGCCCCAGGTAAATCAGCGGATCGGGCAACGGCGCCTCGGCGAATTCGAACTCGTATTCGCCAAGCACCGCCACGTCGTAATCGTTCTGCACCAGGATCGGCAGGTCGGCAACGCCACAGGCCGCCAGTTCGGCGCTGAATACCGCATAAAAGGAGAAATCACGCCATCCCAGGTTTGGCGCCAGCTTGACCGTACCCTGATGGTCGAGAACCGCACCGGGAACCCCAACCCCGATTCCAAGCAGTTCTCGCCCGGCCGTACGCGCCCTGGCAACGACCTCAGCCACCAACGCAGCGAGACGCGGCACCACGTCTTCCGGGTGCCTGCCGGGGAGCGGTTCCGCCGCCGCTTCAAGCACTTCGCCGGTCAGCGAAACGGCCAGCACGCTCAACCCTTCCAGACTCACATCAGCGCCAATCATCGCCAGTCGCCCGCCGTCGAGGCCCAGCGGCGTCGGCCGGCGGCCGATCGCCCCGGTCACCTGCACATCCGATTCGCACAACCAACCTGATGCAATGAGATCCTGCACCAGCAGACCGACCGTCGATTTCGTCAGCCCGGTTGCATTGGCCAGATCGGCGCGCGACAGCCCCGACCCCTGCTGGACGGCACGCACGATGGCCATCCTGTTGATTTCGCGCAGCAGACTCTGATCACCGGTAATTGTCATGATTGCCCACCCTGAGCACTGTAATTTGTCAATTTCTCGAACAATTATCCTTGCTCGCGCGACGACAATCAACCAACAACAGTCACTTTTGACGGGCAGCCATGGACGCCGACCGGATTGATTCAGGTCGTTTCCCGTCAGCGATGCTAAGATGAAAAAAAACAAAAATCGCGGCGGCCCAAACCCACTCCCGGTCGCCATGGAGGAGTCACCATGCCCGACAACGATCTCAAGGACGTGTTTCTTGGCCGCCAGCCGATTCTCGATCGCAAGCAGCAGCTGTTCGCCTACGAGCTACTTTTTCGCAGCAGCAGCGCGGAGACCGGCAATTTCGCCAGTTTCATCGACGGCAATCAGGCCACGGCCACCGTCATCATCAATGCCTTTACCGAATTTTCGGTCGCCAATGCGCTCGGCCCCTACCAGGGATTCATCAAGGTCGACCAAGGCTTGCTTTTCAGCGACCTGATCCACGCCCTGCCGCCTCATACGGTGGTGCTGGAGATCATCGACACGGTGGCCCAGACGCCGGAAATGATCGAGCGTTGCGAGCAGTTGCGCCAAGCGGGCTACGTGTTGGCCATCCGCATGCGCCCCGAGTCACTGGACACCGAAAAGCCGCTGCTGCAAATCGCCGAGGTGCTCAAGATCGACATCAGCCGTGTCGAGCCGGAGCGGCTGAAGCAACTGGCGCCCGCACTCAAGCCGCTGAAGAAGACGCTGCTCGCCGAGAAGGTCGAGAGCGACGCACAGATGCGCCTATGCCACGAACTCGGTTTCGATCTGTTCCAAGGCTACTATTTCGCCCGCCCGACGGTCATTCAGGGCAAGCGCCTGCAAAGCTCGGAAGTGGCGCTGCTGCGCTTGCTCGGGCTGATCAGCCAGGATGCGGATACCGCGGAGATCGAGAAAGTCTTCAAGCAGGAGCCGGTACTCACGCTCAACCTGCTACGCCTGACCAACTCGGCCGCGGCCGGCATGCCGACGAAAATCACCTCGCTGCGCCACGCCATCACCCTGCTCGGCCGCCGCCAGCTGCTGCGCTGGCTGCAATTACTGCTCTACAGCGGCGCCGCGAGCGCCGCCGGCGCGGTCAATCCACTGCTGCAACTGGCGGCGACGCGCGGCCGCCTGATGGAGCTGCTGGTCGACCGCACACCGGACGTCAAGGGAGGCGGCCGCGACCTGATCGATCAGGCGTTCATGGTCGGCATCCTTTCGCTGATGCCGACGCTGATCGGCAGCAGCATGAATGAAATCCTTGCCCAGTTGCCGCTCGCCCGGCCGGTACTCGATGCTCTCGGCGAACGCCACGGCGTGCTGGGGGATCTGCTGAACCTCATCGAATCGCTGGAAAACGAGGACAGCGAAAAAGCCGCCGCCGTGCTGACCGGCCTGCCGGACATCGACGCGACCTACGCCAACAGCTGCCTGACGCGCGCACTGGCGTGGGCCAATAATCTGGCACGCGAGGCATCGTGACAGGCGGCCAGTCGCGCGGAGCCCCCATTCGCCTTTAGAATATTTCCTTGATCCACGCCCGGGGCGCCCTCGCCGACATGTCCGAATCCGACCATTCACAGATTTTCCTTGGCCGCCAGCCGATCCTCGGGCGCGAACAGCAGCTGCTGGCCTACGAATTGCTGTTCCGCGACGGCCCGATCCTTACCGCCAATCGCGCCGAAATCGTCGATCCGTCGCAAGCTACGGCCACGGTCATCGCCAACGCGTTCACCGAACTCAGCGCCAACGAAGCTCTTGGCCCCTACCGCGGCTACATCAACGTCGATCAGGAGTTCCTGTTCAACGACCTGATCGAAGCCCTGCCGCCCAAGGTCGTCGTCCTGGAAATACTGGAAACCGTCGAGCCAACCCCCGAAGTGATCGCCCGCTGCCGGCAGCTGCGCGACAAGGGCTTTTCGCTGGCCATCGACGACGTCGTCGAAATCACCGAGGCGGCCCGCCCGCTGCTCGAACTGGCTGACATCATCAAGGTCGACGTGCTCGGTCTCGAAACGGAAAAGCTCACCGTGCTGGCCCAGCAACTCAAGCCGTTCGGCAAGAAGCTGCTCGCCGAAAAGGTCGAGTCGGCGGAGCAGGTCGAACTCTGCAAGCGTCTTGGTTTCCACTTGTTCCAGGGGTACTACTTCGCCAAACCGGCGCTCATCGTCGGCAAGAAACTCAACCCGTCGCAACTGGCGTTGCTGCGCCTGCTGGCACTCGTTCTGCAGGATGCCGACACCAGCCAGATCGAAAACGCCTTCAAGGTCGAGCCGGGGCTGACGGTCAACATGCTGCGACTGACCAATTCGGTCAGCAACGGCTTGAGCACGCGCATCACCTCGCTGCGCCACGCCATCACCATCCTCGGCCGCCGGCAGCTGCAGCGCTGGCTGCAGCTGTTGGTCTATACCAACCCGAAAGGCGGCAGCCAGGGCGACAACCCACTGCTGCAACTCGCCGCGACGCGCGGACGGCTGCTGGAGCTGCTTTCCGACCGACTCCTGCCGCGCAACCGGGAATTTGCCGATCAGGGCTTCATGGTCGGGATCATGTCGTTGATGCCCGCCCTGCTCGGCGTCACGATGGAGGAAATCCTCACGCATCTGCCGGTGGTGCAGCGCGTCAGGCTGGCCCTCGTCGAGCAGACCGGTCAGCACGGTCAGCTGCTGCAACTGGCCATCGCTACCGAACAGACCGATCCGCAGGTGCTCGAGGACGCGCTGCAGCGCGTCCCGGCCATCGGACTCGATTTCCTCAACGATTGCCTCGCCCAGGCCCTGTTCTGGGCCAACAACCTCGGGCGCGAAAAGGCCGACGATATCTGAGCATGAACGAATCCGGCCTCAACGATACCTACCTCAGCCGCCAGCCGATCCTCGACCTGCAGGAGGAACTGGTGGGTTACGAACTGCGACTGCACCTCTCCGGAGACGCTGTTTCCGGCAAAAAGGACAAGGAAAACGCCGCGCTGCTGATCTGCTCGGCCTACGCCGAACTCGGCATCCGCAGCGCACTGGGGCGACAACGGGCTTTTCTTCGCATCGATCAGGACTTCCTGCACGACGACGCTATCGAGGCCTTGCCGGCCGACTGCGTCGTGCTGCAGATCGCACCTGACCGCGTACCCGACGAAAGTACGCTGGAACGCTGCCGCACCCTGCGCGACCGGCGTTATTCGCTCGCGCTTATCGACTACACCGGGCTCGACGAATGCAGCGCGCCGCTGCTGACAATAGTCGACCAGATCGGGATCGACGTTCGCAAAAAAAGCGCGCAGCAGCTCCTCGAACTCGCCGGCCCGCTCAAACATCTGCCGCTGAAGCTGCTGGCCCAGCGGGTGGAAACGCAGGAAGCGCTCCGGCAAAGCCGGGAGGCGGGCTTCCTGCTGTTCCAGGGGCACTACTTCGCCCGCCCGGAGATCGTCAGCGGTCGCCGCCTCTCGGCCTCGCAGGCGACGCTCATTGAACTGATCAACCTTGCCAACCGCGACGCCGACACGGTCAAGCTCGAAGAACGCATCAAGCACGACGCCGCTGTGGCGGTCAACTTGTTGAGCATCGTCAACTCGGTCGGTTTCGGAATGACTAGGCGCATCAGCTCGCTGCGTCATGCCATCACGATTCTCGGGCGACGCCAGCTGCAACGCTGGCTGCAACTTCTACTGATGACGCCGGCCGGCAAGGCGCCGGACCCGAGCCGCATTCCGCTGCTTCAGGTCGCCGCCCTGCGCGGGCGGATGCTCGAACTGCTCGTCGGCCACCTGCGCCCGCGCGACGCCACCCTGGCCGGCCAAGCCTTCATCACCGGCATCATGTCGATGATGCCGGCGGCGCTCGGCCTGCCGATGGATGAAATCTTCGAGCAGATCGCCCTCGAACATGAGATCGTCGCTGCCTTGCAGGCCTACCAGGGAATCCTCGGCAAGGTACTGGCGCTAATCGAATGTTACGATGCGGAAGACATCCACGGCTGTGACGAGATCCTGGCCGGTTTCCTCGGCTCCGGGCTGGATCGCCACATGCTCAACAATTGCCTGACGGATTCACTGCGCTGGATCAACGGCAACAACGAAATTGACCAACCACCTCACTGAAAGTCCATGCAGAACATCCTGATCACCGGCGGTGCCGGCTACATCGGCTCGCACACCTGCGTCGAACTGCTGGCGGCCGGCTATGACCTGGTCGTCATCGACAATTTCTCCAACAGCAAGCCGGACGTACTGCGCCGGGTCGAGCAGATCAGCGGCCGGACACTCTCCTTCGAGGAAGTCGACATCCGCGATCGCGGCGCCCTGCGCGACGTCTTCCGCCACCACGCCATCGATGCAGTCATCCATTTCGCCGGGCTCAAGGCCGTCGGTGAATCCGTATCGCAACCGCTGCGCTACTACGACAACAATATCTCCGGAAGCATCGCGCTGTTCGAGGTGATGGCCGAGTCCGGCGTCAAGACGCTGGTCTTCTCCTCCTCGGCGACGGTCTACGGCGACCCGCACAGCGTCCCGATCCGCGAGGATTTTCCGCTTTCCGCGACCAATCCGTACGGCCGCTCGAAGCTGATGCTCGAAGAAATCCTGCGCGACCTGTCGCGCTCCGACGAAACCTGGCAAATCGCCTTGCTGCGCTACTTCAACCCGGTCGGTGCACACGACTCCGGGATCATCGGCGAGGACCCGAACGGCATTCCGAACAACCTGATGCCCTATATCACCCAGGTCGCGGTCGGCAAGCTGCCGGAACTCTCCGTCTTCGGCAACGACTACCCGACGCCCGACGGCACAGGCGTGCGCGACTACATCCACGTCGTCGACCTCGCGCGCGGACACCTGGCGGCACTGAGGGCGATCGACGGCAAATCCGGCGTCACGACGGTCAACCTCGGAACCGGCCAGGGCTACAGCGTGCTCGACGTCGTCCGCGCTTTCGAAAAGGCCAGCGGCCGGCCGATCCCCTACCGGATCGTCGAACGCCGCCCCGGCGACGTCGCCCAATGCTACGCCGACCCGGCGCTGGCAGACCAGCTGCTCGGTTGGCGCGCCGAGAAAGACCTCGACGCCATGTGCCGCGATTCCTGGCGCTGGCAGGAGTGGGCCGCGTCCCACAAGCCCTGACCTTAACCGTAAATATTCCCCCCCCCACCCAATGGAGACAAGCATGAAAATCGTAGTCCTCGACGGCGCAACCCTGAACCCCGGCGACCTGACCTGGGATGCCCTGGCCCGCGAAGGCCAGCTGACCGTGCATGACCGCACGCCGCCAGAACTCGTCATCGAGCGCATCGGCGACGCCGAGATCATCTTCACCAACAAGACGGTACTCACCCGCGAGATCATCGCCGCCTGCCCGAGCGTGCGCTTCATCGGCCTGCTGGCCACCGGCTACAACGTCGTCGACATCGCCGCCGCGCGTGAAAAAGGCATCGACGTCTGCAACATCCCGACCTACGGCACCCAGTCGGTCGCCCAGTTCGCCGCCGCGCTAATGCTCGAACTGTGCCACCGCGTAGGCCGCCACGCCGACGACGTGCGCACCGGCAACTGGGGGAAATGCGTCGATTTCTGCTACTGGCTCAACCCGCTGACTGAACTCGACGGCAAGACGCTCGGACTGATCGGCTGCGGGCGCATCGGCCAGGCGTTCGCGCGCATCGCCCAGGCGTTCGGGATGAAGGTCGTGGTCTACGACAAGATGGTCAACCCGACACTGGAGAGCGACACACTGAAATTCGTCACGCTCGACGAGCTGTACGCCGCGGCCGACGTGATCAGCCTGCACTGCCCGCTGTTCCCCGAGACCCAGGGCATGATCAACAAAGAAGCCATCGCCCGCATGAAGCCGGGCGTGATGCTGATCAACACCTCGCGCGGCCCCTTGATCAACGAACAGGATCTCGCTGACGCGCTGGCCGCCGGCCGCGTCGCCGGTGCGGGGGTGGACGTGCTCTCCTGCGAACCACCGAAGCCGGACAATCCCCTTCTCTCCGCCCCCAACTGCATCGTCACCCCGCACATTGCCTGGGCGACGAAGGAGGCGCGGGAACGCCTGATGGGAATCGCGGTCGACAACGTCATCGCATTCAAGAAAGGGACGCCACAGAACGTGGTGAACTGACAGCCATGAAACTCTCCTTCTTCGGCGCGGCCGGCGAAGTCACCGGTTCGTGCTATCTCGTGGAAACCGGCCGGACCCGGTTCCTGGTCGATTGCGGCATGTTCCAGGGCGGCCCGGAGGCCCGGGCCAAGAACCTGGGTGCGCTGAAGTTCAGCAGCGACGTGCGGAACATCGACTTCGTCCTGCTGACCCACGCGCACATCGACCACTCCGGCCTGCTCCCGCGCCTCGCCGTGCTCGGCTACAGGGGACCGATCTACGCCACGCCGGCGAGCATCGACCTCCTCGGCGTGCTGCTCCCGGACAGCGCGCACATCCAGGAGAAGGAGACGGAGTGGCAACTGCGTCACCGCCGCCGCAAGGGCAAGACCGACCGAGGCGTGCAGGCACCGCTCTACACCGTTGCCGAAGCCCAGACCGTGCTCCGGCTGCTCCGGCCGGCGCGCTACGGTGAGACCGTTTCACCGGCGGAGAACATCAGCGTCCGCTTCCACGACGCCGGACACATCCTCGGCTCGGCTTGGCTGGAGGTCACCATCGATGAGGGAGGGCAACCCCGCCGTCTGGTCTTTTCCGGCGACCTCGGGATGCACAGCCGGCCCGTGCTGCGCGACCCGGAAAAAGTGATTCCCGAAGCCGACGTCCTGCTCGTCGAATCGACCTACGGCAACCGCCAGCACCGCTCGATGCCGGAGACCGAAGACGAAATCGTCGACGCCTTCGAGCGCACCCGCGCCACCCACGGCAACCTGATCATTCCGTCCTTCGCCGTCGGGCGTACGCAGGAGATCCTCTACATCCTGGCCGATCTGGTGCGACGTGGACGCATTTCGCCGCTGAAGGTCTATGTCGACTCGCCGATGGCCAACGAGGCGACGCGCATCACCCTGGCCCACGACGAGCTGCTTGATGCCGAAACCCGCGAGCTGATCGCCTGGCAGGAAGCACACCCCGAGAAGATGCGTGTCGAGTTCGTCGCCGACGTCGAGCGCTCCAAGGAACTGAACGCGATGCGCGAAGGCGCGGTGATCATCTCGGCCAGCGGCATGTGCGAAGCCGGCCGGATCAAGTACCACCTGCGCGAGAACCTGCCGCGCAGCGAATGCAGCATCCTGATCGCCGGTTTCCAGGCGGGCGGAACGCTGGGGCGCCGGCTCGTCGATGGCGCGCGCATCGTCAAGATCTTTGGCGAGACGATTCCTGTGCGCGCACGTATCTACACCGTCGGCGGCCTTTCCGCACACGCCGACCAGGGCGCGCTGCTCAACTGGCTGCGCGGCTTCCACAAACCGCCACGGATGACCTTCATCACCCACGGCGAGTCGTCGGCCGCAGAAGTCTTCGCCACGGTCCTTCACGACCAACTGGGCTGGAAGAGCGTGCATCGCCCGGTTCGCGGTGAGAGTTTCGAAATTTAGCCGCCAAGGAAACTGTCACCCGGAATAGTTGTCTGAGTTCGCAAGCGACCGGTGTTCTTCGTCAACTTTCAATGCGAAGCCGGTCGTCCCGATCGATGAACCCCGCAGCAGGAGATCATCATGGAACTGGACGAACTCAACGTATTGCTCGCCCTCGCGGCCGCAGCGCCTTATGCCGCGGAAGCCGCCTACCGCTCGCTGAAGCGTTCCGGCGCCGGCAAGTCGGTCGTCCGTTTTCTGCAGAGCCAGTTCACCCAGATCCAGCATTGAGCGGAAGCCGCGTCCGGGGACTTCAGGTCGAACACGCTTTCATCGGCCTGCAACATTTCTCTCGGACAATCCGCCCCACGTCAATAATCGAATCATTGGAGCAATGCACAAACTCGACCACTATGTCGGCCGCATCGTGCGGCTGAAGGATCAGGCCTATCAGCAACTCGTCCGCCGCGGACGGCGCTTTGTCGAAGATCAGGAAAACTGTTTCCTCGTCGCCTCCGTTGACCGGCAATTGAGTCGCCTGATCTGCTACGGCGCGGACCGGCGCATCGATGTCGGGCCGGCAGACATCGTCCTGGTCTGAACAACCCGCGCCAGCCCCCGACCCCCTCCGTCAGAACTCGCGTTCCCGCCTCGCCCACAGGCGTGGATCGCCCCGTTCGACCCGGAATGCCATCACGCCAATCACGCGACCGTCCTGCGTCCCGACCGAAAGACGCCACTCACCGGGCTGCGGATTGAGCACCCACGAATAGCCGCGAAAGCCGAGCTCCCGGCCGCCTGTGCTGCGAAAACGGTTGCGGTAGACCAGTTGCCAGCCATCATCGCCGAACATTTCCCAGCGGTGCTCCAGATATGCCGTCACCCCGAGCGGCGCGAATACCGCCGTCACTCCGTAGAGACGCCCGCCCTCCTCGACATGCACCGTTGCCGCCTGGTTCCGCCAGAACTGCCCGCGGGACGGCTGTTCGACGGTCAGCAGGAAGCGTCCATCGGTCTGCACGAAATCGTGGCCAACCGCCAGGTCGCGGCTGACCAGCGGCACCGGCGCGATCATCCCGAGATTCCAGGCTGCCAGCAGCGAGACGGCGACACCCCACGCCGGCCCGATCCGCCCCGGTCGCCCGGGCGCGAGCCAATACAACACCGTCGCGGTCATCGCCCCGGCCAGCGTCGACGCGTAGAACCAGCGCTGATCGAGGCTGCCGGAGAGGTGCGGCAGGACGAAGTTCAGTAGCAGGATGGCGTTCAGCGCAAACAGCGCCCAGGTCAGGGTGAAACGCCTTCCGTAGCGGTCGCCGGCGAACTCGTTGGCGACCAGCAGGCCGCCGAGGGCCACCGCGGTGAGCCACGCGCCGAAATGCCCCGAGCTCTTGAAGTACAGGATGAACAACGCGGAGAAGATACTGCCGTAAAAGAACTGCACGAGCAGGTACGGCGCCTGCCAGCGAAAGCGCGCAACGTGCCCTTTCAAGTCGGCGGCAGGCAAGGGCGGTTCCTTCTCGCGCGCGTCACGCCAGGCCAGCCACAGGATGAACACCGCAGCCCCTGTCAGATACGCGCCCAGTTGCCAGAAATCGAACGCCCTGACGCGCTTCCCGAGCGTCAAGGCATCGACGATGAAGCCGCCGAAAAAGGCGGCCACCGGGTAGAGGCGGCGAAAGATCTTCACGTTTCCGGGACAAAATCGATGGAGACGCCAATCTTAACGTTGACCAGAGGCGCAAAAAACGCTCTCGCAAATGCCGTCCGCTCGATCGGTGCCTGCAGCAGAAGAAATACTGGCATATGACAATATTCACACCTTTCAGCGGTATCATCTCGCAAGCAACTCATCAACCCGGCCGATCGTAGGAGGTACCCCGTGCTTGCCAATCTCTCGCTAAAAAACCGACTCTGGCTGCTCGGAATCGCTGCCGCGCTAGGCATGTCGATTCTCGCCATTTCGTCCGTCCTCTTCACGACCAGCAGCGAAGCCCTTCTCGTCAAGTTCGTCGATGAACGGATCGCGACTCGTCACGCGGCAACCCTGGCCTACGCCAACGGACTGCAGAAAGGGCAGGCCATCCGGAACATCCTGCTGGACCCGGGCAAGCAAACGGCCTACGACAACTTCAGCAAGGCCGCGGGAATCTTCTCCCACGAAGTCGACACACTCATCCCTCTCCTGACAGCGGCGGGAACCACTCAGGAAATCGCCAGCCGCCTCAAACGCAACGTCGATGAATGGCAGCCGCTACAGCAGAAGGTCATCACGCTGGTCAAGGCGGGTAACCTGGACGAATCAAAGACACTGCTGGTCGCCGAAGAAACCCCTGCCTGGCGGAAAGTTCGCGACGACCTGCTCGAAATCGGAAAAATCGCCGAGGCAGCTGCCACAACGGATCGCGCGGCACTGGTTGCCGGGCTTGAGCGCGCTCGCACGCTGGCCATCACACTCGCTATCGCCAGCGTGTTGATCGTCGCCGGGATCATCGTCTTCATCGGCCGCAGCATCTACCGCCAGGTTGGCGGAGAACCGGCCGAGGCCGCCGCCGCCTTGAGCCGGATCGCTCAAGGCGACCTGACCGAGTCGCTGCCTGTGCTTCAGGGAGACCGCAAGAGCATCGTCGCAGCGATGCAAACGATGCAGACACAAATCCGTCAGCTCATTGCCGACACGGCCCGGAGCGCCGATGCCGTCGTCGACGAGAGCGAAGCGATACTGGCAGATGCCTCCCGGCTGGCGCAAACAGCGGAGGAGCAGAGTGCCGCGACATCGGCGATCGCTGCCGCCGTCGAGGAATTCACGGTCAGCATCGGTGTCATGTCCGAAACCGCCAACGACGCGGGAACACTCTCCGCAGACTCGAAGCAGCAGGCACACGACGGCCTGGACACGGCATCGAACGCTACCCGCATCATCCAGTACCTGGCATCGGGCATGGCGGACGCCGCTGCAACCATGGAGGAACTGTCCGGCAAGGTGTCGAACATCACCGGAATAGTGCAGACGATCCGCGACATCGCCGACCAGACCAACCTTCTCGCGCTCAACGCCGCGATCGAGGCCGCGCGTGCCGGCGAGGCGGGCAGAGGATTTGCCGTCGTCGCCGACGAAGTACGCAAGCTGGCCGAACTGACGGCAAAATCGACCCAGGAGATTTCGAGCATCGTTGATGGCGTGCGCCAGACCAACGACGCCGCGTTCGCCACCATATCGCATGCCAAGGCACAGGCAGTGGACGGCGCCAGCTGCACGGAGGAAATCCGCACGGCCGTCGCCCGGATGAACGACGCTTCGATCCGGGTCAGTGAAGCGATTGAGACGATCGCCAACTCCCTGCGCGAGCAGTCGGCAACCAGTACCGATATCGCCCAGCGCGTCGAACTGATCGCGCAGGGGATCGACCAGACGCACAGCGCTTCCAGCGAATCGCGCCGCCGCTCCGACCTGCTGGTCAATCTCTCGCGCAACCTGAAGGAAAGCGTACGCCGTTTCCGCGTATGAACCCATTTCAACCCACGACAAAACGCCATGAATGACACCATCAGCATCACCCTCATCGTCGACAACGAGGCCCCGGCCGGAATGGTGGCCGAACACGGCTTCGCCGCCTGGATCGATACCAAGGAAGAATGCTTTCTCTTCGACACCGGCCAGGGCGCGGCGCTCATCCCCAACGCCAAGGTGCTCGGGTTCGACCTCGACCGGGCCAGCGCCCTCATCCTCAGCCACGGCCACTACGACCACACCGGCGCCCTCCCGGAGTTCCTGGCCGCCAACCGGCATGCGCCGGTGATCCACGGACCGGGCGCGACGATCCGCCGCTTCAGTTGTCATCCGGAACAAGCCCCGCGGCAGATCGGCATGGCCGATGCGGTGCTGCAAGCAATCGAACAACTGCCGCCGGAACGGCACACCGTGCTCGACGCGCCGCGCCACCTGCGGCCGGGTATCGGCATCACTGGCCCCGTTCCTCGCGATTCAGCGTTCGAGGATACCGGCGGTCCCTTTTATCTGGACGCCGACAAGGCGCAGCCCGACCTGATCGAGGATGACCTATCACTTTGGTTCGAGACCACCGAAGGCCTGGTCATCCTTACCGGTTGCTGCCACTCAGGTCTCGTCAACACGGTGCGCCACGCACAGCGGATCAGCCGCCTTACCCGCATCCACGGCATCATCGGCGGCCTGCACTTGCTCAACGCCGGGCCCGAGCGACTGCACGCCACCCTCGAATTCCTCCACGAATGCGCACCGGATTTCCTGCTGCCCTGCCACTGTACCGGGGCGCACGTCATTGAGCGGCTGCGGACGGAATTCGGCGAGACAGTGGTCAAGGCCGGCGGTGCGGGGCAGATGATCGAAATCGGCAGTCTGCGGTGAAAACACCGATAAGTGAGAACAATGGAATATACAAATAAAACAATATGCTGATACTATCACCCCCCCGGAACGTCACCGCGGATCAATCCAACCAACAATCAAAAGGGAGTCTCCATGTCGTTCGGTATCGGCTCGCGCTTGCGCCTCACCACCGGCGCAATGTTGTTTTCACTCTTCTGCGCCCTGGCGGCGGGCTATTACATTCTCGCCTCGCAAGCCGGCGTGATCAGTCAATTGATCGACTATGAGATGGCCCTGTTAACCCAGTACCGCTCGATGTCTGAAGAAGGCTTGCAATGCCAGTCGGCGATCCGCGGCGTACTGCTCGAAAAAGGCGACCAGAAGGCGATTGACAACCTGCGCAAGGGACAAGAGGCTTTCCGCAACGCAATCGCCCAGGCGCGCTCCCTGCACCGCTCCGATGACGGCGGCGAGCAGATAACGGAAGCTTTCAAGAAGCAACTCGACCAGATCATCGCCATCGACGACCAGATCGTCGAGACGTATCGCCAAGGCGACTTCGAGAGAGCCCTGGCGATGCAGATCAATGATCGCACCGTCATCTGGCGCGACCTGAAAAAGAAGATCGCCGAACGGCAGCAGGTTATCGACGCAGAAGTCGGCGGGCTGGTCAAGGACGCTAGGCAACGCGCCGATCTCCAGAAGCTGCTGCTCGCCGCGTGTGCCGTCATCGGCATTGCGCTGTTCGTGTTCAGCTTGCTTACCGGACGCCGAATCGTCCGCGAAGCGCACCAATTGCGCGACGACGTCATCCTCCTGACGAAGAACCGCGATCTCTCGCACCCGCTACCGGCCGTCAAGCTGGCCGAACTGGCGGGAATCCGGCAAGCCGTTGCCCAGCTGGTTCTGGACCTGCGCCACATGCTCGGAGAGTTGCACGAGCATTCGACCGGGATCGACTCCATTTCGCAGACGCTCGACCATGACAGTCGAACCCTGGCCGGAAACAGTCAGCAACAGAGCGTGCAGGCCGAATCGATTGCAACCAACACTGAGCAGACCAGCGTCGCCACGGAAGGCGTAGCCCAGAAAGCTGAGGAAGCCCGCCGCATCGCCACGCAAGCCCTCGATAACGCACGCGACGGGAGCGAAGCGGTGCAAGAGGTCATGGCATCCATCGGCCAGATCGGTCAGTCCGTACAGGAATCGTCGATCAGTATCGGCGAACTCGGCGAACTGTCCGGGCGCATCGGCGGCATCGTGGACACCATCCGGGAAATCGCCGACCAGACCAATCTGCTGGCGCTCAACGCGGCAATCGAAGCGGCACGTGCTGGCGAGGCCGGGCGCGGCTTCGCCGTCGTCGCCGACGAGGTTCGCAAGCTGGCTGAACGCACGGCCGCCTCAACGCACGAAATCGCCGGGCTGATCGGAAAAATCCAGGAATCCTCGGGCCAGGTCGTCGGCTCGATGACCCGGACTCGCGAGGTATCGGAACAAGGCCAGACGGTGTCGGCACGCATCGAAAGCAGTCTTGGCACCCTGCTGGGCAGCATCGAGAACGTATCGGGGGCCATGCACGAGATTGCGGCATTCACCAAGGAGCAATACACCGCGGTGCATGACATCGCCGTCGGCGTCGGCACCCTCGCGGAGTCGGTCGAGGTCACCAACGGTCAGTCCGGAAACCTGTCCGCGCTGTCCGGGCAACTGGTCACCACGGCCGGCAAGCTCAGGGCACTCGGCGGACTTTACCGGGCCTGAGCCGGAAAGGCGGTCGCGTTTAGCGCGCCCGCCCGTTTTTTTTCTCCCGCCAAGACCAGAAAGCCACCCCAGGCAAGGGAGGGTGGCAGGACCGCCTCCAGCCCCAGCGCGAACACCGACCCGGACGGCGAGAACACCGCGCTGCGCAGGCGAACATTCCTCACCGGCAATCCTGCAACGCTGTCGCGCAGTTCTTCCGGCGTCACCCAATAAGCGCCACGATAGGCGCCGCTGCCGCCATTCCGGCCCTTTTCACGCCACAGGAGACTGCGCCGGTTGAGCATGCCGATGGCAAAGCGTCCACGGCTGACGCGAACAATCTCGCCGACCGCACGGCGCCAGTCGGCGGTGAAACACAGCGCCGCGATCGACACGACGCCATCGAAACTGCTGTCGGCAAACGGCAGCGTCAGCGCGTCGCCCTCGATGTAGTTGGAGGCGGCATCACGTTCGCGGGCATAGGCCAGCCATTCGGCGTTGATGTCCACACCGGTCACCTGCAAGCCGTGCAGCTGAGCCATTCGCCGCGTGAACCATCCGGTACCGCAGCCGACGTCGAGCAATGACTCGCCCTGGCGCGGTTCCACCGCCTGTTGCAACAGGCGGTACTCCGCATCGCCGATCCAGCGCCCGCGCGGGGTGTCATACCAAGCATCGTAATCAGCTGCGTTCATCCCGCCCCCCCATTCTTCGAGGATTGTCAGAAAGTGAGCACCCGCTCGCTGTCGACGACCCAGTCGGCGAGCACCTGCATCGTCGACTTCTCCGCGCCGGCGTAATACGGCTGGTTCTTGTGGATGCCGCAACGCGCCATGCACGTGCCGCAGACCTGCACCGAGACGCCGCGGGCGATCAGATCCTTGAGCATCTGCTTCAGATCCTGGTCGTACCCCGGCGGCGGAACGCACACTTCGCGCGCCATATCGACGGCGTCGTTCATCAGGAAGATGCGCACCTCGTGCCCACCGTCGACCAGTTTCCCGGCCAGGCGCAGGCCGTTCCAGGTCACGTCGGTGCCGTCGTACGGTTCATGGTTGAAGACGAGCAGGATTTTCACGGCTTTCTCCTTCTGGTGGGTTAAAGCGAAATCATTCACGGCGACATCCGGCGCGCGGCGATCCAGGTAATTCCGAGCGCCGCCAGCGGAATCCCGAGCGCCAGTCCGACATTCCCGAGTTTTTCCGGCGCCAACAACAGCAACGCGCCGAGGCCGAGCATCATCAGGCCGGACAGTAACTTGAGCAAGCGTCCCTCGCGTTGGCTGAGCTTGCGCGCGCCCATGGTGCGCACGAAGGCGATGACGATCGCCAGCAGGGGCAGCACGTAGATCACGTTGTACAGCGCGAGATAGAGATAGTGCTGCGCCACGCCGCCGCCCTGCAGCGTCAGCAGGCGGGTGAACACCATCGGGAAGCCGGCCGTGCACAGCAGTTCGTAGAAATTGGCGGAAACGGCAAGGACGACCGTCGCGACCAGCATCGCCGGCAGGCTTTCGGCGGCCAGCAAACGGCGGGCGCGCTGGAAGATCGTCGCCTTGCCGCTGTCGGAGATCGAGAGCGAGATCCCCTCGCGGAAGCGCACGAAGTCCTTGACGTTGACCGCGCCCATCAGCAGCGCCAGCAGCCCGGCCGCGCCAGTCACCCACGGCAGACTGCCGAGCACGAGGAACAGGTTAAGCCAGGCGGCCATGAAGGCGAAGTACATCAGCCCGGAAAAGGCCACGAAAACACCGCCGATCAGCGCCATCCGCTGGTGATCCGACTGATGCACGAGCAGCGAGAGTAGAAAGAGCAGCACAAAGAACGCGCAGGGATTGAAGGCATCCATGCCGGCGATCAGCACCGTCAGCAGCGGCAAAGACAGACTGGCTGGATCGACTTCGCCGAGCAGCGGCAGGCGAAGGGGGGCCGTGCCGGAATCCGCTGCCGTTCCATGTTGCGCCCGGCACGCTTCCAGCCGGCCGAGCAGCTTCGCCATGCCGGCCTCGCTGCTGTCCAGTCCGACCTCCATCCGCCCGCAATAGATCAGCGTCGGCACGGCGCGCGCCTCGCCGCCAACCTGACCGGCGAGTTCTACGAAGCGGTCGACGTTTTCCCGATGCGCGTTCAACTCATGGTCATGCAGCCTGATCCAGGTGTTCCGCGCCGCGAGATCGAGCAGGCGCGGATGCGCTTCGAGGCAATGCGGGCAGCCTTTCGACCAGAACAGGTAGAGATGGACCTGCGCGCCGTCCCCGCCAGGCTCAGCCCACACCGGCTCCACAGCCCCGGCCAGAAGCGGGAGCCAGGAGAGGATGAGGACACAGAGCCACTTGCGCATGACACCTCCGGGGAGCCTTTCTTTACTCTAGCATAGCCGCCGGCGCGGCCACGATCGCCGTCTCGTCGAGCCCAGGCAACATCTCGGCGAGACGCAGCGCCTTGCCATCGATCAGCGCCGTCGCCACCTTCTTGCGCGCCAGTGTAACGATCTTGCCGAAGGTCTGCCGCGAAATGCCCATCTGACAGGCCGCATCGGCGTGATACAAGCCTTCGAGATCAGCAAGGCGCAGCGCCTCGATTTCGTCCGGCGCGAGCACTACTTCGTCAAGCGCGTCGGGCGACACGCAATGCGGCTTGAACAGGCCGACCACCGGACGGCAGCAGACGCGGCGGCACTTGGGCGGTCGCCCGATCATGCTGACGCGAGCTTGCGCTGCATCAGGGCGGCGACCTGCTCCGGCGTCATCGCCCCGAGATCCTTCCCGGCCACGTCGCGCACCGACACCGTGCCCTCGCTGCGCTCACGCTCGCCGGCGACGAGCAGGTACGGCACGCGCTGCAGCGTGTGTTCGCGCACCTTGTAGCCGACCTTCTCGTTGCGCAGGTCAGCCACCGCCCGCACGCCGGAGCGCTTGAGCGCGTCGACGGTGGCGCGCACGTAGTCGGCCTGCGCGTCGGTGACGCCGAAGACGACGGCCTGCACCGGCGCCAGCCAGGCCGGGAAGGTGCCGGCGTAGTGCTCGATCAGGATGCCGGTGAAGCGTTCGAGCGAGCCGAACAGCGCGCGATGCAGCATCACGGGGCGCACGCGCTGGCCGGCCTCGTCGATGTAGGCGATGTCGAACCGTTCGGGCAGGTTGAGATCGACCTGCAGCGTGCCGCACTGCCAGTCGCGGCCGATCGCGTCGCGCAGGACGAATTCGAGCTTCGGCCCGTAGAAGGCGCCCTCGCCGGGGTTGGTCGTATAGGCCAGCCCCATCGCGTCGAGCGACGACGAAAGCGCATGTTCGAGCACGTCCCAGGTTTCGTCACTGCCGATGCGGTTGGCCGGGCGTGTCGATAGCTTGATCGCCACCTCGCTGAAGCCGAAGTCGCGGTAGATGTCGAGGATCAGCCGGACAACCGTCTCGCACTCGGGCTGCATTTGCGTGGTGGTGCAGAAGATGTGCGCGTCGTCCTGCGTGAAGTGGCGTACACGCAACAGGCCGTGCAGAGATCCGGACGGTTCGTAGCGGTGCACCTTGCCGAACTCGGCCATGCGAATCGGCAGGTCGCGGTAGCTCTTCAGGCCGTTGGCGAAAATGGCCACGCCGCCCGGGCAGTTCATCGGCTTCAGCGCGAAGGTGCGGCCGTCCTCGGTCTCGGTGGTAAACATGTGGTCGCGGTAGTTGGCCCAGTGGCCGGAAAGCTCCCACAGCGAACGGTCCATCACGTCCGGCGTATTCACTTCCTCGTAGCCGGCGTCGAACTGGCGCTGACGCATGTAGGCGATGAGCTGCTGGAACAGCGTCCAGCCCTTGCTGTGCCAGAACACCGAACCCGGCGCGCATTCGTCGAAGTGGAAGAGGTCGAGCTGCGTTCCCAGCTTGCGGTGATCACGCTTCGCCGCCTCCTCCAGCCGGGTGAGATAAGCCTTCAGGCTTTTCTCGTCCGTCCAGCAGGTGCCGTAGATGCGCTGCAGCATCGCGTTCTTCGAGTCGCCGCGCCAGTAGGCGCCGGCCACCTTCATCAGCTTGAAGGCCTTGAGCTTGCCGGTCGACGGCACGTGCGGGCCGCGGCAAAGATCGACGAAGTCGCCCTGGCGGTAGAACGAAACGACGGCGTCGGCCGGCAGGTCGCGGATGATCTCGCACTTGTATTTCTCTCCGAGTGATTCGAACAGGCGAACGGCCTCTTCGCGCGGCACTTCGCTGCGCTCCAGCGGAATGTCGGCGCGCGCCAGTTCGCGCATCCGCTCCTCGATCTGCGCGAGGTCTTCCGGCGTGAAGGGACGCGAATAGGCGAAGTCGTAGTAGAAGCCGTCCTCGATCGTCGGGCCGATGGTGACCTGCGCCTCCGGGTAGAGTTGCTTGACGGCCATCGCCATCAGGTGCGCGCAGGAGTGACGCAGGAGGTCGAGTGCCTCCGGATCGCGCTCGGTGATCAGCGCGACGCGCGCGTCGGAATCAATCACGGCGGACAGGTCGCTCAGGCGGTCGTCGATGCGCGCCGCCAGTGCGTTGCGCGCCAGGCCGGCGCCAATGTCCTGGGCAATGGAAAAGGCGCTCAGCGGCGCCGGAAAACTGCGTTGCGCCCCGTCGGGCAAGGTGATTACAGGCATGTCGATCTCTCTCGCTTCGCGCCGACCGGCACCGGGAACGGACGAGGACGATCGTCCGAATCACGGCGGCCTCGGCAAGGCGCACAATTCAAAGTAAAACTGTTGGTTTCAGGAACAATGCTCGACGGTTCGAGTCGTTCGGTTCGGCCCTCTATAATATGGCATATGCTACAAAATTGACACCCAGGACCAATCCGGACACTTCAATACCGGGCCACTCGCGTGTCACTTTCGCCGCCGAATCCCCCGCTTCCAGAGCAGTCCGGCCACGAAGACGCCCGCCGCGCACAGGACGATGGTCGCCCCGGCCGGCGAGTCGGTCTCGAACGCGACGCCAAGGCCAGCGACGATCACCACGGCGGAAAGCAGCGTTGCGCCGATCATCAACCGCGCCAGCGATCGGGAAAACAGCAGGACGGTCGCCGCGGGCAGGGTAAACAGGGCCATGACCAGCACCAGTCCGACAGCCTGAATCAGCACGACCACGGCCATAGCGACAACAACCATCAGCCCGAGATAAAGCGCCGTCGTCGGCACACCGCGCAGCCGCGCGAATTCCTCGTCGTGCAGCGTTGCCACCAAGGGCCGGTAGAAGACACATAGCAAGCCGAGCATCAGCGCATCGAGCAAGGCCATCGCGATGACCTGCTCGCGGGTCACCATCAGCAGGTTACCGAGCAGATAGCTCATCAGATCGGTGCTGTAGCCCGGCGTGTGGGCGATGGCGATGATTCCGACAGCCATGCCGACAGCCCAGATGGCACCGATCAGCATGTCTTCGCGCTGACGCGCCTTGAGGCTGATCCAGCCGATCAGCAGCGCGGCGAGCACGGCGGCGACGGCCGCGCCGATGATCGGCACGCCGCCGAGGAGATAGGCCAGCCCCATCCCGCCAAGCACCGTATGCGCAATGCCGCCGGCCAGGAAGGAGATGCGCTTGACGACGACGATGCTGCCGACCACGCCACACCCGACGGCCGAGGCCAGCCCCGCCGCCAGTGCAACCTGCAGGAATCCTTGCTGAAAAAGCGCCTCGATGAAATTCATGGTGACACGGTCTCGTGCAGATGATCGACCAGACGCAAGGGCATGCCATAGACCTCCTCGAGTACGCCCGGCTGCAGAGGCGGCGCCGAATGGCAGACCAGCCGGCGATTGAGGCAGGCGACGCTGTCGACATGGCGGGAAACCAGCCCGATATCGTGCGAAACGACGAGGATGCTCAACCGCGTGCGCAGTTCCGCCAGGCGGGCGAACAGGTTCTGCTCGGCGCGGGTATCCACGCTCGCGGTCGGCTCATCGAGGACCAGCAGCTCGGGTTCGGTCGCCAATGCCCGCGCCAGCAATGCGCGCTGCAGTTGTCCTCCGGACAGGCTGCCGATTGGACGGTCGGCAAGGTCGGCGATGCCGGTATCCGCCAGCGAAGCCTCGGCAACGCGGAAATCCTCGCGCTCCAGCCGGCGCCACCATGCGCGCTTCCCCAACCGCCCCTGCAGGACCAGCTCGCGTACGCTGATCGGCATGTCGCGTTCGAAAAGGGCGAATTGCGGAACATAGCCGATCCGCCGGGCCGCCTCCTGCGGTTTTTTTCCCAGCACGGTGACGCGCCCCGATTGCGGCTCCAGCAAGCCGAGAACCAGTCGCACGAAGGTGCTTTTCCCCCCGCCGTTCGGACCGACCAGCGCGAGAAAGGAACCGCGCTCGAAGCGCATCGAGATGTTTTCGAGAGCGAGCGTTTCGCCGTAGCCGAAGCTGACTTTGGCGAACTCGACAGCAGGCGTATCCGGTCTCATAGCATGGCGTCGGCCAGCGCTCCGACGACCGCGCGGGTGTTCCCGACAAAGTCTTCGGCGAGCGGGTCAATATCGACGACCCTCCCGCCGATTTCCCGGGCCACGGCCGCGGCGGCCGTCTTTGAAAACTGTTTCTGCACGAATACGACACGGACCTTCTCCCGCCGTGCTGCTTCGATGATTCGCGCCAGCGTCTGCGGGCCGGGCTCTTTCCCCTCCACTTCAATCGCCATCTGCAGCAACCCATAGGCCCGCGCGAAGTAGCCCCATGCGGGATGGAAAACCATGAAGCGTCGTTCCTTTTTCCCGGCCAGTTGCTGCCGGATGTCGGCGTCCAGCCGATCGAGATCGGCGGCGAAGCTTGCATAGCCGGCCTCGAACGTGGCGCGATCGGACGGACGCAGCTCGATGAGCGCATCACGAATCACCGCCGCCTGCTGTTTGACGAGTGGCGGCGCCGTCCAGATATGCGGGTCGAGGCGACCGCCGGATTTCCCATCGGGATCGATCGGTTGCAGGGCAATCCCCTCCCGCGTGTCGACGATTTTGAGATTCGCGGCGACACGCTGAATCCGCGGCAGCCACTTCTCCTCAAACTGGACCCCGATCCGGAAAAACGCCGCCGAACGTGCCAGCGCATTCATCTGCTGTGGTGTCGGCTCGTAGTTGCCGGGGTTCATCCCCGGGCGGACCATCACCTCGACTTTCACCCCATTGCCCGCCACCCGCTCGACAAAGTACTTCTGCGGCAGGATGCTGACGAACACCTCCAAGGGCGCTGCCCAGGACAGCGACGCGAGGGTACCGAGCAGGCAGGCGACAGCCTGCCGTACAACGCGGGGCGACAAAAACGACAAAGCAAACATGACGATTTCCCGATAGTAGTGCAGATGCAACAATATTGCATCTACACTACTGATGCAACTTTGTTGCAAAAAAATCCTGAGAACCGGTTGCATTTGTTTTTGGCTTATGCCAGTATTTATTCAGCCAATCGGCGCTTCAAAGGAGTGATACCGCGATGAAACTTATTTTCACCACCACCGGTGACAATCTCGATGCACTGCTCGACCCCAGCTTCGGGCGGACACGCAATTTCCTGCTTTACGATACGGAAAGCGAGACCAGCCAGGTCATCAGCAACCAGCAGAACCTCAATGCCGCACAGGGCGCAGGCATCCAGGCCGCACAGACGATCGTCAAGGCCGGCGCCGGCGCGCTCGTCACCGGGCATTGCGGCCCGAAGGCGTTCCGCGTCCTCGCCGCCGCCGGCGTCAAGGTGTACAACACCGACGCGCCGACCGTCGCCGAAGCACTCGCCCGCTACCGCGCCAGACAATTGACCGAGGCAACCGCGGCCAACGTCGAGAGCCACTGGGCATGAGCGACAGCATCGTGTTCCGGCCGATCGGCGTGATCCGCAGCGAGCACGTCGTGCCGCACGAAACCCCGATCCAGCCGGTCTACGCCGGGGACTGCCGCGGGCGCGTCGAACTCCTGCCGGAGTTCGCCGACGGCCTGCACGACATCGACGGCTTCTCGCACATCTATCTGATCTACCACTTCGATCGCGCCGAAGCGCCGAAACTGCGCGTCAAGCCGTTCTTGCAGGATACGGAACGCGGCGTTTTTTCGACGCGCGCGCCCTGCCGCCCCAACGCCATCGGCCTGAGCGTCGTCGAGCTGCTGCGCCGGGAAGGCAACGTGCTGCACTTCGCCGGCGCCGACATCCTCGACGGCACGCCACTGCTCGACATCAAGCCGTTCTCCGCCAAGTTCGACGGCATCACGCCGACGCGCAATGGCTGGCAGGACGAAGTTGATGAAGAGACAGCCCAAAAGCGCGGCAAGCGTGGATTCCGCGGCGGGAGGACAGAATGATCGTCACCATCGCTTCCGGCAAGGGCGGGACGGGCAAGACCAGCCTGGCCGTCAATCTGGCGCGCACGCTCGAACGGACGCACGCCCTGCCGGTACAACTGCTCGACTGCGACGTCGAGGAACCGAACGCTCACCTGTTCCTGGCCGGCACCCCGCTCGGCGAGGAAACGATCAACATCGCCGTTCCCGATTTCGACCCCGACAAGTGCGACGCCTGCGACAAGTGCGTCGAGTTCTGCCAGTTCAACGCACTGGCCTCGGTCGGCAAGACACCGCTGCTCTTCCCCGAGCTGTGCCACGGCTGCGGCGGCTGCATGCTGGTCTGCCCGCAGGACGCGATCCGCGAGAAGGACTACCGGATCGGCGTGGTCAAGACCGCCCGCGCCGGGAGCATCACCCTCAAGAGCGGCTGCCTCGACGTCGGCGTCTCGCTGGCCTCGACGCTGGTACATGCACTAAAGGAGCGTATGGAGGATGGCATCACGACCCTCCTCGACGCACCGCCCGGCACGGCCTGCCAGGCCGTCGCCACGTTGCGCGGCTCGGATTTCGTCCTCCTGGTGACCGAACCCACGCCGTTCGGCCTGCATGACCTGACGCTGGCGGTCGACACGGTGCGCGCGCTCGACCTGCGTTTCGGCGTCGTCATCAACCGCGTCGGCGTCGGCGACGACCGCGTGCAACGCTACTGCGCCAACGAAGGCATCCCGATCCTCCTCGAAATCCCCGACGACCGCCGCGTCGCCGAAGCCTACTCGCGCGGCGAATTGATCGTCGACGCGCTGCCCGAGTACCGCACCCACTTCGCACAGTTGTGGCAGGCCATCGAAAGCCACGCCGCGCAGGAGGTCGCCGCATGAAAGAACTCGTCATCCTCAGCGGCAAGGGCGGCACGGGCAAGACCAGCATTACCGCCTCGTTCGCCCGCCTCGCCGAACGGCCGGTGATCGCCGACTGCGACGTCGACGCCGCCGACCTTCACCTCGTCATCCCCCCCACCATCCGCGAACGGCATGTATTCATGAGCGGCCACCAGGCGGTGGTCATGGAGGAAGTCTGCTGCAACTGCGGCGTCTGCCTGCCCGAGTGCCGCTTCGGCGCGATCATGGAGCCGGCTCCGGAAGCCGGCCACGACACTTACTGGATCGACCCGACCGCCTGCGAGGGCTGCGGCGTCTGCCTCGAAACCTGCCCGATGGATGTCATCGAGTTCCCCGAGCGCCGCTGCGGCGAATGGATGATTTCCGACACGGCCTGCGGCCCGATGGTCCACGCCCGCCTCGGCGTTGCCGCCGAGAACTCGGGCAAGCTCGTCACCACGGTACGCCAGCAGGCACGGCGCATCGCCGAAGAAGCCGGGCATCCACTGATCCTCGTCGACGGCCCGCCCGGCATCGGCTGCCCGGTCATCGCCTCGATCACCGGAGCCACCGACGTGCTGCTGGTCACCGAGCCGACGCTGTCCGGCGCGCACGACCTCGAACGCGTGCTCGGATTGACGCGGCACTTCGGCATCCCGGCGTCGGTCTGCGTCAACAAGTGGGACATCAACCCGGAGATGACCGAGCGGATCGAGGCCCAAGCGCGCGAATCCGGCGCCCGCGTCGTCGGCCGCGTCCGCTACGACCCGTCGGTTACCCGCGCGCAGATCCAGGAAAAGGCCGTCGTCGATACCGACTGCCCGTCGGCCGATGACATCCGCGCCATCTGGAAAGAGCTTGCCCTGCAATGAACCACTACACTTTTATACAAGGAGTCTGATCATGCGCTTCGCCATTCCCCTCGCCGAAGGCAAACTCGCCATCCACTTCGGCCACTGCGCCAGCTTTGCCCTGCTCGACGTCGACCCTGCGACGAAAGCAGTTACGGGCCGTCAGGACGTTGATGCCCCGCCGCACCAGCCCGGCCTGCTGCCCCCCTGGCTCGCCGAACGCGGAGTCAACCGGATCATCGCCGGCGGCATGGGCCAGCGCGCCCAGCAGTTGTTCGTTGCCCAAGGCATCGAGGTCATCGTCGGCGCGCCGGTCGATACCCCGGAGCGTCTCGTTGCCGCCTGCCTCGACGGTTCGCTGCAGGTCGGCAGCAACGCCTGCGACCACTGAGAGAAAAAGCGACTCCGCCTGAACTGAGGGAATCCGATGAAAACCGCGCTGGAATGCATTCCTTGCTTCGCCCGGCAGGCGGCCGAGGCCGTCACGCAGACGGTTTCCGAACCTGACCGCCGGGAGAAAATCCTGCGGACGCTCCTGCGCGCGATCAGCGAAACCGACTGGAACGGCTCGCCACCGGTGATGGGGCAACGCATCCATCGCCTGATCCGGCAGGAACTCGGCTGCGACGACCCCTACCGGGAAATCAAGCAGCGGATGAACCGGATGGCCCTCCAGTTGTTGCCCCACCTCCGGGAATCCATGGCGCGTCAGCCGGACCTGCGGGAAGCCGCAGTGCGGCTGGCGATTGCCGGCAACCTGCTCGATGCGGGCGCAAAAACGCAGATGGAGATGGAAGCGTTGCCACGCTACATGGAAACGATCTGGACTCGGCCGTTGCACGGCGATGTCGCCGCGCTGTTTGACGCCGCCGAACGCGCCACCCGGATTCTCTACCTGGCCGACAACGCCGGCGAAATCATCTTCGACCGGGTACTGATCGAGGCACTGCCGCACGGCAAGGTCACCGTCTTCGTCCGCGGCGCGCCGGTCCTCAACGACGCGACGCTGGACGACGCGATTACCGCCGGCCTGCCCGAACTGGCACCGGTCTTCCCGAACGGCTCGGACGCCCCTGGCACCCTGCTCGACGACTGTACCGACCAGCTGCGCGACGCCTTCGCCCAGGCCGACATGATCATCGCCAAGGGACAAGGCAACTACGAGACGCTTTCTGAATCGTCGCGGCCGATCTTTTTCCTGTTTGTCGTCAAATGTCCAGTGATCGCCGCACGACTCGGCGCACCGGTCGGAACGCTGGTCGCCGGGAGGTAAAACACCATGGAAATCGCTTTCGGTCCTGTCCCGTCCCGCCGTCTCGGGCACAGCCTGGGCATCAACAACATCCCGGCGAAGCACTGCAGCTATTCGTGCGTATATTGCCAGGTCGGTGCCACGCGCTCCCCGGAAATCATTCCGCGGGCATTCTATTCGCCGGCGCAAATCCTGCAGGAGGTCCAGGAGCGTGTCGACGCCGTTCGCTCCCGCAATGAACCCATCGATTACCTCACCTTCGTCCCGGACGGTGAGCCGACGCTGGACATTACGCTCGGTGCGGCGATCGATGCCCTGCGCCCGCTCGGCTTGCCGATCGCCGTCATCAGCAACGCCTCGCTGATCTGGCGTCCGGAGGTCCGGGACGCACTGCAACGCGCCGACTGGGTCAGCGTCAAGGTCGACAGCGTCGATGAGTCTCTCTGGCGCCGCATCAACCGGCCACACCCCGACCTCGCACTGGCCGACATTCTCGACGGGATCCGGGCCTTCTCCCGAAGCTACCGCGGCATGCTGGTCAGCGAAACAATGCTGGTGGCGGGCATCAACGACACGGAGGAGGCACTGGCAGCGACCGCCGGCTTCCTGCGTGGTGCCGGCATCAACCATTCGTACCTGTCGGTCCCGCTCCGCCCACCGGCAGTCGTGGGCGTCCGGGTGCCCGACGAGCAGGCGATCGCCCGCGCTTGGGAGATTTTCAGCGCGGCCGGGCTCGCCGCCGAATTGCTGACTGAGAGCGAAGGCGACGCCTTTGCCTTCAGCGGTGAGCTGCGCAAGGACATCCTGGCCATAACCGCCGTACACCCCCTGCGCGAATCGGCATTGCATGCCCTCGTCGAAAAATCGGGAGCGTCGATGACCGAGGTCGACGCGCTCATCGACGCGGGCGAGTTGAAAGCCGTGACGCACGCCGGCGAAATCTTCTATGTCCGCCGGCTGGCCCCCGGGGCTACCTGAACGTTTTTCCCTTCAACACTCCTGCAGCACACCCACACGAAGGAGGCACCATGGAACGCAAAGCCATCCACACATCCCACGCTCCGCAGGCCGTCGGCACCTACTCCCAGGCCATCGCAGCCGACCGGATGGTCTTCCTCTCCGGACAACTGGGCATCGACCCGGCCAGCGGCAATCTGGCCAACGGCTTCGACGCGCAGGCGCATCAGGTCTTCCGCAATTTGCGTGCGGTATGTGAGGAAGCCGGCGGCCGGCTGCAGGATATCGTCCGGCTCGGCGTTTTCCTGACCGACATGGGCGACTTCTTCCGCTTCAACCAGATCATGAGCGAATACTTCAGCGAACCGTACCCAGCCCGTGCCGCGGTTCAGGTCGTCGCGCTGCCCAAGGGCGGACTGGTGGAAGCGGAGGGAATCCTGATCCGCCGCGATGCCTGACCTTCCTGGCAACGGGCTGAACCAGGCGATTCTCGACAGCCTCTCGGAAGGCGTGTTCACCGTCGACACCGACTGGCGGATCAGCTCCTTCAACCGCTCGGCCGAGGAAATCACCGGCGTCCCGCGCAACGAAGCCCTCGGGCAATTGTGTTCCGACGTCCTGCATTCAACGCTGTGCGAACGCCACTGCCCGATCCGGCAAGCCCTGGCCGACCACAAGCCGATCATCGACCGGCGCTGCCACGTCGTCGACATCGACGGCGAGCGCATCCCGCTCAGCGTCTCCGCCGCGGTCCTGACGGGAGAAAACGGTGAGGTGCTCGGCGGCGTCGAGACCTTTCGTGACCTCAGCGAGGTCGAAGCCCTGCGCACCGCCCTGCAACGCAAGGACACCCGCCTGACCAGCAACAACCCGGCCATGCAGCAGGTGCTCGATCTCGTCCCGGTACTGGCGGACAGTCCAACTTCGGTTCTCATTGCCGGGGAAACCGGGACCGGCAAGGAAGTCATCGCCCGCGCCCTGCACGACCACGGCCCCCGCGCCAAGCGACCGTTCGTGGCGATCAATTGCGGCGCGCTGCCAGAAACCTTGCTTGAGTCCGAACTGTTCGGCTACCGGAAAGGCGCCTTCACCGGTGCCGACCGCGACAAACCCGGACGATTGGCCCTCGCCCGCGACGGCACGCTGTTTCTCGACGAGATCGGCGAAATCAGCCCGGCCATGCAGGTTCGCCTGCTGCGGGTCTTGCAGGAGCGCGAATTCGAACCGCTGGGCGGCACCCAGCCGGAGCCGCTGCGCTCGCGCATCATCGCCGCCAGCCACCGCGACCTGCTCGCCTTGGTGCGCGAGGGGCGCTTCCGCGAAGACCTCTACTACCGGCTGGTCGTGATGCGCCTCGACATTCCGCCGCTGCGTGAACGCCGCGAAGACATCCCGGCGCTGGCCAACGATCTGCTGGCGCGGATCAACCTGCGGATGGAGCGCGCCATTGCCGGCTTTACGCCCGAGGCCATGGACGTCCTGCAGAGGCAACTCTGGCCCGGCAACATCCGGCAGCTGGAAAACGCGATCGAGCGCGCCGCCGTGCTTTGCCGCAGCGAGTTGATCGACCTCAGCCATCTTCCCGCGGAATATTCGGATTGTTTGGTAAGGCAACTACCATCCCGCACCGACACCTCCCGGCCGCTAGCCGCGCAAGCCCGCCAGCAGGCCGAAGCGCGGACGATCCTGGAAGTCCTGCGGCGCAACGGATTCAGCCGGCACAAGACCGCCGCCGAACTCGGCATGCACCCGAGCACGCTCTACCGCAAGCTAAAGGCCTGGCACCTTCTGGAAGAGTAGCGACCGACCTCGCGGATCGCTTGAACAACCTCTACCCCCCTTCAAGGGCTATAGCATGCACATAACCCCGTGTCATTCCGGCGCAGGCCGGAATCCACGCTTTCGGAGCATGAACTGGATCCCGGCCTACGCCGGGATGACGGAGGCTTCGCGAGGAGAGGGAGCGGAGGTGCTGATGCGTATTGCACACAGGCGATTGCCTTGCGATCAGCAACCGCTCAGCGCCTTGTTCCTGAAATCGTTCTGCAGCCGCTCGCGGATCGCCTGTGCTTCGTCGCTTTCGAGGAAGGCCCGTGTTGTCGGGGGAACGTAGTCGGCGAGACCGGCGAAATCGCCCTTGCCGACCAGTTCGCGCACCTTGGACGCGCTGATCACCCCAGTTTCCGCCTGCTTGCGCTCGATGATCTCCAGTTCGATGCCGTGTGCCGGCAGGATGCGCTGCATCGCCAGGTTGTAGCCACCGGTCAGCGGACAGTTCGGCTCGGTGCCGACAAAGCGGCGGGTGATGCCGAAGAACGGGGCGATCTTCGAGGCGAACAGGGTGACGTCGAGCTCCATCTGGATCCGCGCGACCGGATCGTCCTTTTTCAGGAAGTAGGTCGGGAAGGTCGCGCCGCTGACGATGTAGCGCGAGGTGTCGAGCTGGATGACGTTCGGAATGTAGCGCACGCCCTCCTCGACGAGGCGGTAACGCACGTCGAACGGAAAGACCGAGCGGTCTTCCTTGACGACGAAGATGTAGAGATTGTCGACGCGATGCGCAGCGCTCTCGATCAGGTACAGATGACCGTTGGTGAAGGGGTTGCAATTGACCACCACGGCGCCGTTCAGCCCCGGGCGGACCAGATCCTTCTTCGATTCCAGCCACTTGCTCAGCCCCTTGCCGTATTCGAGCAGGGCGACCTTTTCCTGGCTGGCAAGCAGCGTGAAATTGAGCGACTGGAAGGAGAAGATGAATTCCGGCTTGGTGTACACGAACAGCGACTCATGCCCGGCACGCTGCCCGCTCAGCACCAGTTCGGTCACCAGTTCGCCGAGCACCGAGCCCCCCTGGTGGTCGGGCGCCAGCGCCAGCATCTTCAGGATGTTTCCAGCCCGCGAGCCGGTCGCCACGAGCTGCTCGTTCTCGTACATGCCGTACATCACGTCGACGTTGTCTTCGAAGGCCAGCCCGCTCGCCTCGATCAGTTCGCGCGCCATCTTGCGTTCGGACTTCAGCGCCAGTTCAACGATCATGTTGTATCCCCCTCAACTTCTTTTCTCGCGGGCATTCTAGCCGGCGACGCTCACACGTAGAAACTCTCGCCGCAACCGCACTGGCTGCTGACGTTGGGATTTCTGAAGGCGAATCCGCTCTCCTCGCCCGTCTGCACGAAGTCGATCACCGTCCCCTCGATCCAGACGAGCGATTTCGGATCGACGTACAGCTTCGCACCGTGACACTCGAAGACTTCGTCGCCGTCTTCCGGCGCATCGACGAAAACCATCCGGTAGGCCATGCCCGAACACTCGGACGACTGCACGATCACCCGGATTCCCAATCCACCACCGCGCTCGTCCAGATACTTGATGATTTCTTCAGCCGCTCGCTGGGTAAGACTCACTGCCATGCTGTACTCCCGGACAAAATTTCTGGCATATGCTAACACATCCTCGCCACCGTACAGCGGGATCGTTCACGACATTGCAACTTTGCAACACGCGCCAGCCGCGCATTGCAGAACTGCACGATCATCCAGGCGAGTTCTCCTGCGGATTATCGCAAGCCACTGATTTTACTCGCCTCGATGATTTCTTTCCGCACTGGCACGCAGGTTGCTCATAACGATCGTCGCAACCGCCGTTACCGCAATGAAAATCGCCGTCCCTGTCTGCCGCAACCGCATCGCGCCGCTATTCGATGTCGCCGAAACTTTTGTTCTCTTCGACGCTCCGGATGCCGAAAGCGCCCCGACGCAAACCGTCACGATCGACGCGCCCCACGGCGATACGTCCCGGCTGCTCCTGGACGCCGGCGTAGGCACTGTGCTCTGCGGCGCCATCTCGCGCTGCTGGCAGAACCGGCTGAACCGGGACGGGATTGAGGTCCACGGTTTTCTCGCGGGAGAAATCCCGGTGATTGCGCAAACTTATCAGCAGGAGGGTCCGCGAGGACTTGCACGCTTCGCCATGCCCGGCTGGCAGCACCGTGGCCAGGGCCGGCAGCGAAGGATGCGCCGCCACGGCGGCTTCATGCTGCAACAACTTGAACAGGAGATTGATCATGCCACGCTTTAATAACGGAATGCCCGGACGCAACGGTGCCGGGTTCGGAATGGGAAATGGGAGCGGGAATGGAATGGGTGCGGGCCAGGGGCGAAGCGCCGGAGGCGGCCGAGGCCGCGGTACGAATTGCCGGGGCAACGGATTCGGCCTTGGACTCGGGGCCGGCAACGCAGGCGGCATCGGGCAGGCTTCGGCGGGCCAGCGCAACCCGGGCTTTTTCCGCCGCTTCTGTCTCGGACTCACCGACCCATCGGACGTAACGACCGGCACGCGTCGCGGAGGAATCCTCTCCGCCATCGATGATCTTCAGCGGCAGATCGATGCGCTGAAGAATTCGACCGACAAATAACCGAGCTCACTTTTTTTCCGGGGCATCTCCTCGTTGCCCCGGTTTTTTTCTTTTACGGGTAGACCATTGAGCACCAACGTTATCAAACTCAGAAGTTTTCTCGACCCGGCCGACGCAATCCATGTTCACGCGCCGTCCAGCCACGCGCATTGCATGGCCTGCAGCCCCGGCGGACTGCTCGGGCTGCGTTTCCGGCCCGACGGCGCGCGTTCCGTCGTCGCCTCGATCCGACCGCTGCAGGAATGGCAAGGATATGCCGGGATCCTGCACGGCGGCATGGTCAGCACCCTGCTCGACGCGGCGATGACCCACTGCCTTTTCCATCACGAGGTCGAGGCTATGACCGCCTCGCTGAAGGTGCGCTTCCTCGAACCAGCGCCGTGTGCCGGCCTGCTCGACCTCCGCGCCACCTTGTCCGACCGGCGTCGCCATGTCTATCTGCTTGACGCCGAGTTGAGCGCCCACGGTCGCGTACTGGCGCGGGCCGAGGCGCGATTCATCACCGCATCCGCTGCGGCCCGCCCACCTCGGGAAAAACGCCATGGGCAGCCCGACTAGCCGCCATCGGCCGGCGCTGAAAAACGACCCGGCCGCCGCGTTCTTTCTGGCCGTCGTGGCTTCCGGGCTGGGCCTGCTGGCCGTCGTGCTCGCCGTCGCTCTGCGCCTGGAAGCCTGCCACCTGTGCATCTTCCAGCGGCTCGTTTATTTCCTCGTCGGTGCTTCGTTTCTCGTCGCCTTCCTGGTCTGGGAGCGCGTCGCCCTGCGTCTCCCTGCGCTCCTGTGCGCGGGCGCTTGCAGCCTCTGGGGGATTTGCATTGCCGCCCAACAGAGCTGGCTGCAGTGGTTTCCTGAATCAGGTTTCTCCTGCAGCACGATCGAACCGAGCCTCACCGAACGGTTGATCGACTGGCTCAGCGAGTTGTCGCCGACGTTCTTCATGGCGACCGGGTTCTGCGGCAGCAAGGATCTGGTGATCCTTGGCCTCTCGCTCGCCAACTGGTCCTTCCTCATTCTGGCCGGCTTCCTTGCCGCAAGCGCGTGGCTGCTCTTCGAAAGGAAAGATCGATTCGGGCCGGCGCGGCAAGACATCGACGAAAGGAATACTTAACGTCGAATCTGATCGCCACGGTCAGGGGAAAAAGACTTGCCTTCCTACAAATCTGGCATATGCTTGAAAAAACGCTTGCAATCTCCATAAATATCAATGTATATTAGTTTTTACTAATTTACTGGAGTAGCGAAATGCCCGAGACTCAACAACTGGTATGTCCTCACTGCCACGTCATCAACCGCGTAGCCAGCGACCGTATCGCAGACGGTCCGATCTGCGGCGAATGCAAGGAGCCGCTACTCGACGGCGAGCCGCTGGACCTGACGAGCGACACCTTCGACCGGCACATCGGCAACTCCGACTGGCCGGTACTCGTGGACTTCTGGGCACCGTGGTGCGGCCCGTGCCGGATGATGACGCCGATCATCCATGCCGCGGCGAAAGAACTGAAAACATCGATGCGTGTCGCCAAGCTCAACACCGAAGCGGAAGGTCAGATCGCCGCGCGCTTCGGCATCCGCAGCATCCCGACGCTGATGGTCTTCCATCGCGGCAAGGTGGTCCTGCAAAGGACTGGGGGAACCGATCTCGCCAGCCTGCTCAAGTGGGCGAAATCAGCGCTCGACTGACCGACTGCAACATGCGGGAAAGGACGTCTCCATGCTGTTGAACAAGCGAACCGCCGAAAGCTACACCCCGTTGTACCTTCTGGCCTCGCTCGGCGCTGGCGGCATGGCCGTCGCAGTTTACCTGCATCTGATGTTCCTCACCCCGCACCCCGCAACGCCCGTGCCGACCTGGGATAGCCTGAGCGTCTTCTGGCACGGGGCGGGATTCCCGGAACGCCTCGGCGTAGGAGTTGCCTGGTCGGTGACGCTGGCGCTGGTGCTGATCCACGTCATCCTGCTGCTCTGGAACATCCGAGCCTACAAGGCGTTCAAGGCGACAGCCGATTTTGAAACACTTGTCCGGTCGAACGCGACGTTCCAGCGCATGGCCTGGCCGTTGACCCTGGCGATGGCGCTGAACGCCGGTTTCGTGGCCGCCCTGCTGACGATTCCTGGCTTCTGGTCCGTCATCGAATACATCTATCCGTGGGCGATTGCCGCCTTTCTGGCGCTTGGCGTCGCCGCGCTGAAAATGCAGGCGTCGATCCTCGGCGAACAGCTGACGCAGGGCGGCTTCGCCTGCGAGAAGAACAACAACCTGGGCATGATGATGTCGCCGTTCGCGCTGGCCATGATCGCCGTCGGCTTTTCCGGCCCTGCGGCGATGTCGGGAGCAACGCCGACGATCCTGGTTGCCGCGGCGTTGTGCATCGCGTTTTTCGTCATGGCCGTGCTGTCTTCGCTGGTGTACTTCCTGACGGCGATGCGCGCCATCTTCGCGCAAGGCGTCAATCAGGATTCGAGCCAGACGCTGATGGTCGGTGTCCCGATCGCGACGGTTCTGGGCATCGCTGGCTATCGATTGGCAATGATGCTTGGCCATCACTTCGGCGTTGCCATTCCGCCTGTTTTCCTGTTCCTCGGCCTCATCGCGATCATGGCGGTGCAGTTGATGTTCATCCTGTTCGGCGCGTCGATCCTGTTACGCAACGAGATGCTGCGGAAAGCGCTGAGCAACGGGCCGACGCCGCTCTCCTTCGCCCTGGTGTGCCCTGGCGTCGGCTTCATCGTGACGTTCCAGTTTTTCATTCACCGCGGGCTGCTAGCTGTCCTGCCGCAGTCCGCCGTCGTGGTTCCGGCAATTACCGTGATCGTCGTCCTGGCCCAGATCGGTTTGCTGGCCGCTTACGCGAACATGGTGAAACGGCAGTGACGCAATGAACGGGTAACAGTTTTTTCAAGAGGAGGTACGAAGATGGGATGTGATACCGGAATCAAGCCGAGAAAAACGATTCAAGCAGAAGCTACTGCAAGCAACCAACCACAGAAGGAGATGGAAGCGATGAGTTCGACGATGGTACGCAGGGAAATGCCGAAGTTCACCATGGATGCCTACGACGCGAAGACGGGGCACTTCACGACGGTGTCCAGCGATGACTACAAGGGCAAGTGGGCCGTGGTGTGCTTCTATCCGGCCGACTTCACCTTCGTCTGCCCGACCGAAATCGCGGCGATGAACGCGAAGTACGACGAGTTCCAGCGCCTCGGCGTCGAGATTCTCGCCGTCTCGGTGGACACCAAGTTCTCGCACAAGCGTTTCGTGGAAACCGAGCCGATCCTCAAGGGCTTGAAGCTGATGATGGGCGCCGACGGCAACCAGGAAGTCAGCCGGGCGTTCGGGGTTCTGGTCGAGGAAGAAGGCGTGGCGTTGCGCGGCCGCTTCCTCTTCAACCCGGATGGAATTTGCGTCGCGCAGGAAGTGCAAGCGGACTCCGTCGGCCGCAACGTCAATGAGTTCCTGCGGCAGATCGAAGCCTGGCAGCACGCTACGAAGACCGGCGAAGTCTGCCCGGCCGGATGGCGCCCTGGCAAGAAGACGCTGCCCGTCCAGACCGACGCCGAAAAGATGACCGGCCACGTCGGCGACTACGTGACGCTGGAAGAGATCCTCAGCTGATCGAGCGAAGCAACACCCGTCCCGGGGAGTCCCTCCCCGGGCTCCCCCGGCACACCGGAAAAAGCGATGAGCAACGACAATACTACAAACGACGAACAACGACTGGCCCACCTGCCGGTCTCCATTTTTTCGACAGTGATGGGAATGAGCGGATTCGCCATCGCCTGGCAAAAGGCACATGCCGCCCTCGCCGCCCCCGCTCTCATCTGGCAACTCCTGGCAGGTTTCGCCACCGTAGCATTCGCGGCCCTGCTCGCACTCTACGGGCTCAAGTTGCTGCGCCACTTCCCGGAAGTCACCAAGGAATGGAATCATCCGGTGCGCGTCAGCTTCTTCCCGACGATTTCGATCAGCCTGCTGCTCCTCGCCGTCGTCTGGCTCGAACTGGCGCCGCAAGCTTCTTTCCTCCTGCTGATCGCCGGCGCGACCATTCATCTCGCCTTCACGCTGGCCATCCTCAGCAGCTGGCTGTTCCACACCCATTACGACATCAAGCACGCAAATCCCGGCTGGTTCATCCCGGTCGTCGGTAACCTGTTCGTGCCGATCGTCGCCGCCCGCTTCGGTCTGACCGAGATTGCGTGGTTCTTCTTCAGCATTGGTATCGTCTTCTGGATCGTGATGATGGCCATCGTCATCTACCGCATTGTTTTCCACGACCCGATTCCACCTAAACTGCTGCCGACCCTGTTCATCCTGATCGCCCCACCCGCCGTCGGCTTCATTGCCTACAGCGCGCTGACTCCCGAGGTCGACGGACTCTCCCGGGTGCTCTACTACACCGGCCTGTTCACCACGATCATGCTGGGAGCAAACTTCAGGCGTTTCCTCAAGGCCGGCTTCTTCATCTCTTCTTGGGCCTACTCCTTCCCGCTGGCAGCGATCACCATTGCCACCTTTCTGATCGGCAAACGCACCGGACTGCCGTATTTCGCACCCCTCGCCGCCACGCTTCTGGCGATTCTCAGTGGGGTCATCGTCGTGCTGCTCTGGAAAACGCTCGGGGCGATCAGGAGGAAGGCTATTTGCCTGCCCGAGTAAACCACGCGACAACCGCCGGCTGAATACCCTAAACTTCCGAATATTCGAATAAACAAACACACCACAACCCCAACCTCCGGAGGATCCTCATGAAATCAACAAAATTGCTGGTCGTCGGTGGCGTCGCCGCTGGCGCGTCCTTTGCCGCCCGCGCGCGCCGTCTGTGCGAAGGCGCCGAGATCATGATCGTCGAGCGCGGCCCGGACGTTTCCTTCGCCAACTGCGGCCTGCCCTACTTTGTCGGCGGCGAGATCGCCGCGCGCGACGCGCTGGCCGTCCAGACGCCGGCGACGCTGCAGACCTTCCTCAACCTCGACGTGCGCACACGTTGCGAGGCCATGCAGATCGACCGGGCAAACAAACGAGTGGAAATCCGCCATCTCGACAGCGGCGCCAGCGAATGGCAGTCCTACGACAAGCTGATGCTCGCCCCCGGCGCCTCGCCGCTGCGTCCGCCGATTCCCGGCATCGACGACGCGCGGATCTTCACGCTGCGCAACCTGCAGGACATGGACCGTATCGCCGCCGCTACAGATACCGGAATGCGCGCGGTGGTGATCGGCGCCGGCTTCATCGGCCTGGAAATGGCCGAACAGTTGCACCGCAAGGGGCTCTCCGTCCAACTGGTGGAACTGCAAAAGCAGGTCATCCCGCCGCTGGATGCGCCGATGGCCGCGTTGCTGGAAAGTGAACTGCGCCACAACGAGATTGGCGTCACTCTCGGCGACGGCATTGCCCGCTTCGAGCCGACGCCTGATTTCCTGCGCTGCCACCTCAATTCGGGGAAGGTGCTCGACGCCGACCTCGTCATTCTCTCGATCGGCGTCAAGCCGGATTCGGAGATCGCCGCGGCCGCCGGGCTGGAGCTCGGCCCGCGCGGACACATCGTCGTCGACAGCTTCCAGCGCACCTCCGATCCGGACATCTACGCCGCCGGCGACGCCGTGGAAACCGCCGACCGGGTTTTCGACAGCAAGACCGCCGTCCCGATGGGCGGCCCGGCCAACCGCCAGGGCCGCGTCGCGGCCGACCACATTTTCCTCGGCGAAAAGGCCCGGCCGTACCCCGGCTCGCTCGGCACCGGCATCGTCCGCGCCTTCGACGTCGCGGCCGGCATCACCGGCTGGAGCGAGAAGCGCCTGCAGGCCGCCGGACGTCCCTACGACACCGTCACGGTCAACGACCACCAGCATGCCACCTACTACCCCGGCGCCAAGCCGCTAACGCTGAAAGTGCTGTGGGAACCGGAGAGCGGGCGCCTGCTCGGCGCCCAGGCCACGGGCTACGAGGGCGTCGACAAGCGACTCGACGTGATGGCCACGGCGATTCTCGGCGGCATGACGATCGACGATCTGTGCCATCTGGAGTTCGCCTACGCCCCGCCGTTCGGCGCGGCCAAGGACGCGATCAACCTCGCCGGCTTCGCCGCCTGCAACCGCCGCGACGGTCTGGTGAAACACACGACCGAACTGCCAAGCGACCCGCAGGTACAGGTCGTCGATGTCCGCCCGAAGCCGCTGGCCGATGCTTATCCGGCGCCTGTCCCGGTCATCAACATTCCGTTCCCGACCCTGCGCGCCAGCCTCGGCAAACTCGACCCGTCGCGCCCGGTGGTCACGCTCTGCGCCTTCGGCAAGATGAGCTACTTCGCTTCGCGCATCCTGACGCAGAACGGCTTTAACGTCACGAGCTACAGCGGCGGCCTCAAGGCCAACGTCGACCCGCGCTCGCCGGCAAAAATGCCGACCGCGTAATCTCCTCGCGCCCCTGCGCGCTGCTTCGCAGCAGGCGATCTACAATGAGCGGGCCGCGCTCCGAAGCGCCGCCCGCTCATTGCTTGTCAGGACCGCGATGCTCCCCACTGGCACCGACTCCCCGGCGAACCGATTCCTTCCCTGGATCGTCGCCACGGCGCTGTTCATGCAGACGCTGGACAGTTCCATCCTCAACACGGCGCTGCCCACCATGGCCCGCGCCCTGAACGAGAGCCCCTTGAACATGCAGTCGGCGGTCATCAGCTATCTGCTGACGGTGGCGGTCCTGATTCCAGCGTCCGGCTGGCTGGCCGACCGCTTCGGGTCGCGGCGGGTGTTCATCGCCGCCATCGCGCTTTTTTCCGCCGGATCGCTGCTTTGCGCCCTCTCGCCAACGCTGGGCTGGCTGCTTGCCGGCCGTGTGATTCAGGGGATTGGCGGCGCGCTGATGATGCCGGTCGGCCGCTTGGCCATTCTGCGCAGTTACCCCCGCGGCGAACTCGTCCGGGTACTCAGCTTCGTGACCATTCCAGGCCTGCTCGGACCGCTGATGGGACCGACACTGGGCGGCTGGCTGGTCGAATACGCAAGCTGGCACTGGATTTTCCTGATCAACATCCCCGTCGGCCTGATCGGCAGTCTCGCCGCTTCGCGCTTCATGCCGGAGTGGAAGCAGATGGACCGGCACGCCTTCGACTGGCCTGGATTCCTGCTCTTCGCCGCTGCCATGATCCTCATTTCGATGGGTTTTGAAGGCTTGGGCGAACTGAACCTGCCCCATGCCCGTGTTTTGCTCATGCTCGCCGGCGGACTGGCCGCGCTGGCCGCCTATGGCCTGCATTCGACGCGCTCGGCGTATCCGCTGTTTTCGCCGCGATTGTTCCAGGTCCATTCCTTTGCCGTCGGGATCGTCGGCAACCTGTTCGCTCGCCTCGGCAGCGGCGCCATGCCTTTTCTCACCCCGTTGCTGCTGCAACTCGGCCTGGGGTTCTCCCCGACCCAGGCGGGCACCTCGATGATTCCCCTGGCGCTGGCCAGCATCGCGGTCAAGCCGCTCGCCCCCCGCCTCATCGATCGTTTCGGCTTCCGCAATGTGCTGGGCGTCAATACGCTGCTGCTCGGGCTGATGATCTCCGGTTTCGCGCTCATCGGCAGCGAAACCCCGCGCCCTCTGCTCTATGCCTACCTCGCCGTCTTCGGCGGCATCAACTCCATTCAATTCACCGCCATGAACGGCCTGACGCTGATCGACCTCGGCCCCGACACCGCCGCCAGCGGCAACAGCCTGCTCTCGGTGGTAATGCAGCTCTCGAACAGTCTCGGCGTCGCCTCGTCGGCGGCCTTGCTGGGCGGCTTTGTCGACCTGCACAACCTGCCCGACTCGCCGGCACTTCTCTCCGCCTTTCACAAGACCTATCTGTGTATCGGACTGATGTCGGCATTCGCCGCCGCCATTTTCATGCAGTTGAAACGCGAGACACCGCACGGCGAGACCAGTTCGAAAGGCCGCCTCCGCGAAGACGACGAAGCCTAGCTCGAACCCAGGCGCTGGCACCGCTGTCGATACATCTCCACGCTGCGATTTTCGGCACGCACCGATTGAACTTTTCCCCCTTCCCGCGGGTCGGATGTTTCGTTTTTTATTTTTCACTTCGCGAAACACCGTTTCGCATCGCGATAAAATAAGAGGCAACAAACAAATAGCCCTTACAACAAGCAAGGTCGTTTCACCCCTGCAGCGTTCATCTACAATGAATGTTCCGCAGGCCAATCATCCGCAGACCAGGAGGCAAGTCATGGCACCAAATCCAGAACAACACTATCCTCTCGCCCAAGAAGATGCCGATCCGCAGGAAACCCTCGAATGGCTTTCGGCGCTGGCCGGAGTCCTAGAAAACGAAGGCGCCGAGCGCGCCCATTACCTGATCGAAAGGATGATCGCCCAGGCCCGCGAGGAAGGCATCGACATCCCGTACAGTGCGACGACCGAGTACGTGAACACCATCCCGGTCGAGCGCCAGGCGAATTACCCGGGCGACGCCACCCTGGAAATCCGCATCCGCAACTTCATCCGCTGGAACGCCATGGCCATGGTCATGCGCGCCAACAAGCACACCAACGTCGGCGGACACATCGCCTCCTTCGCTTCGTCGGCAGCGCTCTATGAAGTCGGTTTCAACTGGTTCTGGCGCGCCCCCTCTGAAAAGCACGGCGGCGATCTGGTATTTTTCCAGGGCCATTCGATTCCCGGCGTTTACTCCCGTGCCTTCCAGCTCGGCCAACTGACCGAGGAACATTTGAACAGTTTCCGCCAGGAAGTCGGCGGCAACGGCCTGTCGTCGTACCCCCACCCCTGGCTGATGCCTGACTTCTGGCAATTCCCGACCGTCTCGATGGGCCTCGGGCCGATCCAGGCGATCTATCAGGCGCGCTTCATGCGTTACCTGGAAAGCCGCAATCTCGTCGAGGCGCAGGACCGCAAGGTCTGGGCCTTCCTCGGCGACGGCGAGACGGACGAAGTCGAATCGCTCGGCGCCATCGGCATGGCTGCACGCGAGAAACTCGACAACCTGATCTTCGTCATCAACTGCAACCTGCAGCGCCTCGATGGTCCGGTACGCGGCAACGGCAAGATCATTCAGGAACTGGAAGGCACCTTCCGCGGCGCCGGCTGGAACGTCATCAAGCTGATCTGGGGCCGCCACTGGGACGTGCTGTTCGAGCGCGACAAAAAAGGCATCCTGAAGAAGCGCATGATGGAAATCGTCGACGGCGAATACCAGACCTTCAAGTCCAAGAACGGCGCCTACGTGCGCGAGAAGTTCTTCAACACGCCGGAGCTGAAGGAACTGATTGCCGACTGGACCGACGCCGACGTGTGGAACCTCAATCGCGGCGGCCACGACATCTTCAAGATCTTCAGCGCCTTCAAGGCCGCCGTCGAGCACAAGGGCCAGCCAACGCTGATCCTGGCCAAGACGGTCAAGGGCTACGGTATGGGCGAGGCCGGCGAAGCGATGAACATCTCGCACCAGCAGAAAAAACTCGACCGCACGTCCCTGCTCGGCTTCCGTGACCGCTTCAAGCTGCCGATCGGCGACGACGAAATCGAATCACTGCCGTACATCAAGTTCGACGAGGGCTCGGACGAACTCGCCTACATGCGCGAACGCCGCGCCGCGCTCGGCGGCAATCTGCCACAACGCCGCCGCACCGCCGCACCGCTGGAAATCCCGCCGCTGTCCGCCTTCGACCCGCTGCTGAAGGCTTCCGGCGAAGGCCGCGAGGTGTCGACGACGATGTCGATCGTGCGCGCACTGAACATCATGCTCAAGGACAAGAACATCGGCCGTCACGTGGTGCCGATCGTTCCCGACGAATCGCGCACCTTCGGCATGGAAGGGCTGTTCCGCCAGGTCGGCATCTGGAACCAGCAGGGCCAGCAATACCTGCCGGAAGACCATGACCAGCTGATGTTCTACAAGGAATCGAAGACCGGCCAGGTCCTGCAGGAAGGCATCAACGAAGCCGGTGCGATGAGCGACTGGATCGCCGCCGCCACCGCCTACTCGGTGCACGGCGTGCAGATGGTGCCGTTCTACATCTGCTATTCGATGTTCGGCTTCCAGCGCACCATGGACCTCTGCTGGGCAGCGGCCGACCAGCGCGCCCGCGGCTTCCTCGTCGGCGGCACGGCGGGGCGTACCACGCTGAACGGCGAAGGCCTGCAGCATGAGGACGGCCATTCGCTGATCCTCTCCGGATTGATCCCGAACTGCATCAGCTACGACCCGACCTTTGCGTTCGAGATCGCCGTGATCATGCAGGAAGGCATGCGCCGGATGTTCAAGGAGCAGGAGGACGTTTATTACTACCTGACGGTGATGAACGAGAACTACGAGCATCCGGAAATCCCGCAGGGTGCCGAGAAGGACATCATCAAAGGCATGTACCTGCTCCGCAAGGGCGCAAAGACCAAGGCGAAGAATCCGGCGCCGCGTGTCCAGCTGCTCGGTTCCGGCACGATCTTCCGCGAAGTCATCGCTGCCGCCGACCTGCTGAAGAACGACTGGGGCGTCGATGCCGACCTGTGGGGCTGCCCGAGCTTCAACGAACTGGCCCGCGACGGTCAGGACGCGCAGCGCTGGAACATGCTGCACCCGTCCGAGAAGCCGAAGCAGAGCCACGTCGAGCGCTGCCTCGGCAAGACCGAAGGCCCGATCATCGCCGCCAGCGACTACGTCCGCCTCTACGCCGAGCAGATCCGGCCGTTCATTGACCGCCGCTACGTCACGCTGGGCACCGACGGCTTCGGCCGCTCCGACACGCGCCAGGCGCTGCGGCACTTCTTCGAGGTCGACCGGCGCTGGGTCACCGTCGCCGCGCTCAAGGCGCTGGCCGACGAGGGCAGCATCGACCGCAGCAAGGTCGCCGAGGCCATCGTCAAGTACGGCATCGACATCAACAAACCGAACCCGATGACGGTCTAAAGGAGCGATTTCATGAGTCAAGCAATCGAAGTCAAAGTCCCGGACATCGGCGATTTTTCCCTCATCCCCGTCATCGAGCTGTGCGTCAAGGTAGGCGACACGGTGGAAGCCGACGCCCCGCTGATCACCCTCGAATCGGACAAGGCAACGATGGACGTCCCCGCGCCGCAAGCCGGCGTCGTCAAGGAACTGCGCGTCGGTCTCGGCGACCGGGTTTCCGAGGGAACTGTGATCGCCCTGATCGAACCGGTCGCGGCCGAAGCCCCGGTAGCGGAAGCGCCTGCCGCCGCCACCCCGGCGCCGAAACCCGTTGCGCCGCCAACGCCGCAAGCGCCGCGCGCACCGATCCCGGCGCCGCGCATCTCCAACGCGGAAGAGAAGCCCGTCCTCGGCAAGACGCACGCCAGCCCGTCGGTGCGCCTGTTCGCCCGCGAGCTCGGCGTCGACCTGACCAAGGTTCCGGCGTCCGGTCCCAAGGGACGCATCCTCAAGGAAGACGTCACCGCCTTCGTCAAGGGCGTGATGCAGGCCGGCCCGGTCGCCGGCGCGGCCGCCAGCCTTGGCGGCGGACTCGACCTGCTGCCCTGGCCGAAGGTCGATTTCGAGAAGTTCGGCCCGATCGAGGTGCAGCCGCTGTCGCGGATCAAGAGGATTTCCGGCCAGAACCTGGCGCGCAACTGGGTGATGATTCCGGCGGTCACCTACCACGAGGATGCCGACATCACCGACCTGGAAGCCTTCCGCGTCGCGCTGAACAAGGAAAATGAAAAACCCGGCGAAAAGTCGGGCGTGAAGATCACCATGCTCGCTTTCCTGATCAAGGCCTGCGAACTGGCGCTGAAGAAATTCCCCGAGTTCAACAGCTCACTCGACGGCGAGAATCTGGTGCTGAAGAAATACTTCAACATCGCCTTCGCCGCCGACACGCCGAACGGCCTCGTCGTTCCGGTGGTAAAGAACGTCGACCAGAAGTCGGTCAGCCAGATCGCCACGGAATGCGGCGAACTCGCCAAAAAAGCACGTGACGGGAAACTCGGCCCGGCCGACATGACCGGCGCCTGCTTCACCATCTCCAGCGTCGGCGGCATCGGCGGCACGGCGTTCTCGCCGATCGTCAATGCGCCGGAAGTGGCCATCCTCGGCGTTTCCAAGTCGGTGATGAAGCCGGTGTGGAACGGCAAGGAATTCGTCCCGCGCCTGACCCTGCCGCTGTCGCTCTCCGCCGACCACCGCGTCATCGACGGCGCGCTGGCCACCCGCTTCAACGTTTACCTCGCGCAGTTGCTCGCCGACATGCGCCGGGCGCTGGTCTGATCGGGAGGAACACATGAGCCAGATTATTGAAGTCAAGGTTCCCGACATCGGCGATTTCAAGAACGTGCCGGTCATCGACATCGTGGTGAAGGTCGGCGACAGCGTCAGCGCCGAAGACGCGCTGCTGACCCTCGAATCGGACAAGGCGACGATCGACGTTCCCTGCCCGACCGATGGGGTCATCAAGAAAATCACGGTAAAGGTCGGCGACAAGGTTTCCGAGGGCAGCGTCATCGCGCAGCTGGAAACCGCTGAAGCCGGCACCACCGAAGCGGCTCCGGCCGCAACGGTCACAGCCTCGCCTGCGCCGGAAGCTCCGGTTGCTGCGCAGGCGACTCCCGCATCCACTCCGGCCCCGGCTCCCGCCCCCGCCGCAGGCCAATTCACCGGCAAGGTGGATGTCGAGTGCGAAATGCTCGTCCTCGGCGCCGGTCCGGCCGGCTATTCGGCCGCCTTCCGCTCCGCCGACCTCGGCATGAAGACGGTCATCGTCGAACGCTACTCGACGCTCGGCGGCGTCTGCCTGAACGTCGGCTGCATTCCCTCGAAGGCGCTGCTGCACGTTGCCACGGTGATGGAAGAAGCCGCGCACATGGCGGAAACCGGCGTCACCTTCGCACCGCCGCAGATCGATCTCGACAAGCTGCGCGCGCACAAGGGCAAGGTCGTCGGCAAGCTGACCACCGGCCTCGCCGGCATGGCCAAGGCGCGCAAGGTCGACATCGTGCGTGGCTTCGGCACCTTCCTCGACGCCAACCACGTCGAGGTCGAGGTCACCGACGGCAAGGGCCAGGAAAAGACCGGGCAGCGCAAGGTCATCCACTTCCAGAAATGCATCATCGCCGCCGGCAGCGCGCCGGTGCATCTGCCGTTCCTGCCGCAGGACTCGCGCATCGTCGATTCGACGGGCGCGCTGGAGCTGCGCTTCGTGCCGGAGAAGCTGCTGGTCATCGGCGGCGGCATCATCGGTCTGGAAATGGCCACGGTGTATTCGCTGCTCGGCGCCCGCGTCGATGTCGTGGAAATGCTCGACGGCCTGATGCAGGGCCCCGACCGCGACGCCGTCAAGGTCTGGGAAAAGCAGAACCTGCACCGCTTCGACAATGTGATGCTGAAGACCAAGACCGTCGGCGTGGACATTCGTGACAGCGGCCTGCACGTCAAGTTCGAGGGCGAAAACGCTCCGGCCGATGCCGTCAGGTACGACATGATCCTGCAATCCGCCGGACGTTCGCCGAACGGCAAGAAGATCGGCGCCGAGAAGGCCGGCATCAACGTCACCGACCGCGGTTTCATCCCGGTCGACCGGGAGATGCGCACCAACGTGCCGCACATCTTCGCCATCGGCGACATCGTCGGCAACCCGATGCTGGCGCACAAGGGCGTGCATGAAGGCCACGTCGCCGCCGAAGTCGCCGCCGGGCAGAAGACCGGTTTCGACGCGACGGTGATCCCGAGCGTGGCCTACACGCATCCGGAAGTCGCCTGGGTCGGCTACACCGAAGCCCAGGCGCAGAAGGAAGGGCGCGCGGTGGAAACCGCCAAGTTCCCGTGGGCCGCCTCCGGCCGCGCCATCGCCAACGGTTGCGACTACGGCTTCACCAAGCTGATCTTCGACAAGGAAACGCATCGCGTCATCGGCGGTGCGATCGTCGGCCCCGCGGCCGGAGACATGATCGGCGAGGTCGCGCTGGCGATCGAAATGGGCTGCGACTCGGTGGATATCGCCAAGACAATCCACCCGCACCCGACGCTCGGCGAGAGCATCGGCATGGCCGCCGAAGTCGCGCACGGCACCTGCACGGATCTGCCGCCGGCACGCAAGAAATAGTCGTTTCCGACCGGCCATCGACGCGCCATTCGCGGATCAACCCGCGAATGGCGCTTTTTTCATCCTTGGTCAGCCATTGCCAACCGGGAAAAGCACACTCTTGTCGCGGCACATTCCAATTGTTTCGGCGATGCCTTTTCGTCATAATGACCGGTCTCCCGAAGGACCATCGCCATGGCATCTTCCAACACCAGCGTCATCGATGAGCGTGTACATATCCTGCATACGCGGTGGAGCAATTACCTCAACGGCGGGTCATTCGACCAGTTCATCGAATTCGCCGTGACGGTCAACAGCCTGGCCGAGCATTTCAGCCGGATGCGCCTGCCCGGACTGGTCAGGCTGTGCGAAGGACTGGAAAATCTGGCGCTGGCCCGCCTGGGCACCCCGGAATCGCACCCCCTTCCCGCCCAGGACATCGCCCTGCTGCAACGCCAGGTCAGCACACTCCTCGGCACCGTCGAAAATTCACGCAGCGCCCCCCGGGAGCGACGCCAGGAAGAACCCCGTGAGGAACCACGCAACATCGAGTGGATCAAGCCCCGCCTGGTGTGGCTGGTCGTCTCCGACGACATGCTCGACGCCGCCGATGCCCTGCGTCAGCAGATCGACTTCTTCGGTTTCCAGACCGAGGAAATCGGATGGAACGATCCCTTGCCGATCAGCGATGCGCCGCTGGCCGTGCTGTTCTTTCCCGGTTCCGATTCCGCAAACGACGAACACCGCAAGATTGACGAGATACGTTCGCATTGCGCCACCAGCCAGTTGATCTATGTCGGTGCGCAGCCGGCCATCGACAACATTGTCGCCCTGATGCGTTCGGGAATCGACCAGACGATCCCGATCGAGGAGGGCGCGACCATGGTCCTCAACTGCGTCCTCGACCTGGTACAGAACTTCGAGCCGGAGAAATACCGCGTGCTGGTCGTGGAAGACTCGCTCGTGGCGCTGACGCTGATCCAGCGCACGCTCTCCGAACATGGCATCGACAGCCGCGCCGTGCGCGACCCCGGCCGCCTCATCGAGGAAATGCGCAACTATCAGCCCGACCTGATCCTGATGGACATGCACATGCCCCGCTTCAACGGCGTCGAGGCGACCCGCGTGTTGCGCCAGATATCGACCTATCGCTCCCTGCCGATCGTCTATCTGTCCAGCGAATCGGACGTCAGCATGCAAGTCGAGGCCTTGCGCCTCGGCGGCGACCAGTTTCTCAACAAGCCGTTCAACCCGGTCCTGCTCGCCGCCGTCGTCAAGACCAAGATCGAGCGTTTTCGCGAGACGCTGCGTTCCACCCGGCACGACGGACTGACCGGACTGCTCAACCACACGGCGGCGAAGTCGCTACTGAAAGCGATGGTGGAGAGAACCACGCCCGCCTCGCAGCTTACCGTCGTGATGATCGACATCGACCATTTCAAGTCGATCAACGACACCTACGGCCATCCGGTCGGCGACCAGGTTATCCGCGGGCTCGCCTGGCTGCTCAAGGGCCGCCTGCGCTCATCCGACCTGATCGGCCGCTACGGCGGCGAGGAATTTCTGGTTGCGCTGTCGGATATCTCGACGGGGCAGGCCCGGGCGGTCATCGAACGCATCCGCGAGGATTTTTCCTTGCTGCCGCATGCGCATGCCAAAGGCGCACTGTTTGCCACGTTCAGCGCGGGCATCGCCTCGCTCAGCGAATTTCCAACGGCCCAATTGCTCACCGAAGCCGCCGACTTCGCCCTGCTGGAAGCCAAGCAACACGGGCGCAACCGCGTACGCCAGGCACGCGCCGACGACGAAAGTTTCCGTTTCCTGCAACCCTATCTGTTCCCGGACAACTCCTGAGCGTCAGAAGTCGTCTCAGGCCAGCAGCACGCATCCCCAGACGAGCGCTACATTCACCAGCGCCAGCAGGACCGCCGCGCTGCCGACGTCCTTGGCCCGTTTCGACAAGTGATGCCGATCGAGCGAGACGCGGTCCACGACGGCCTCGATCGCTGAATTGATCAGTTCGACGATCAACACCAGCAACACGCTGGCGATCATCAGCGCCCGCCCGGGCCAGGTCACCGGCAGGAAAAACGACGCGGGAATCAGAAGCAAGGCCAGAAACACTTCCTGGCGGAAAGCGTCCTCGCAGGTATAGGCGGCGCGAAAGCCGGCCAGTGAGTAGTGCAGCGCGTTCCAGACGCGTCGCAGGCCGGTTTTTCCCTTGAACGGGCTCTCTTCGGACACTTTTTTTCCTCGCAGGATCGACGGAAGCGGGCGAGTATACCTGCGGTCGTACTGCACTGGTTCAATTGCCATGGACGACGGCACATCCTCCAGCAACCTCGCCGGCATGTTCCGCGACGATCTGCCGATAAAGCACCGCCATGCGGCCGGCCAGGGCATCGCTCGACCATTCTGCCGCATAGCTGCACGCCTCGTCGGAAAGCTGCCGCCTCAGCCCTTCGTCGTTGAGCAGTCGCGTCAGGGCCAGGGCGAAGGCGTACGGATTGCCATCCGGCACCAGCGCACCGCGCTCCGGCCCGAGAATGTCCGCGGTTCCCATTTCCGCCAGCGCCACCACCGGCAGGCCGGTTGACATGGCTTCGAGCAAGACCAGCCCCTGCGTCTCGGTGCGCGAGGCGAAGACGAAGGCATCGGCGGCGGCGTAGCACGCCGGCAGTTCGCCGCCCCGGTCGAGATAGCCGATGAAGCGGACCCGGTCGCCGAGCCCGCGATTGGCGACCGCCTGCTGCAATGCCGGCAAGGCCGGACCGTCGCCGGCGATGACCAGCAGAAAATCCGGAACGCCCTCGCGCACCTGCTCGGCGACATCGAGCAGGAAGTCGATGTTCTTCTCATGCGCCACACGCCCGACGTAGAGTGCCACCCGCTTCGCTTCGTCGATGCCATGACGCGCGCGGAACCAGCCGCGCGCGCCCTCGGCGGGCGTATTCAGCGAGACGCCGGTCGGCAGTACGTGCTGCCTTGCGGTCACCCCGTACTCGGAGAGACGACGGCGCATCGCGGTTGACGGCACGATCACCGCATCCAGCGCATTGCACTGACGCTGCGAGAAGCGCCGCGCCAGCGCCTTCAGCCAGCCCGACGGCACCAGGGGCACGTAGTGCGCCAGATACTCCTCGAACAGGGTGTGATAGGTGGCAACGACCGGAACGCGGAAGCGGCGCGCCATCCGCATGCCCGCGTAGTGCGCGAGAAACGGCGTCTGCACATGAACGAGATCACCGCCCTCGGCGAGCGCAGCTTCGACCGCCCGGTTCATCGCGCCCCAGCGCGCCAAACGGTCCTCGGGGTCACCGGGAACCGGCCGTGCCGGCACCCGCCGAACCCATTCCTCGTCCTTCTCGCCGCCATACGCCGGCGCCACCAGCACAACGTCCACCCCGTGCGCCCGCAACGACTCCCGGTACGTCTGAATCGCCGTCGACACCCCGTTGATGCGGGGAAAGAACACATCGGACACCATCACGACACGCATGCAACCAGCTCCTTCGACAACCGCGGCGTTTCCTCGCCGACCTTGACCGGCGGTTCCATCCCGCCCCATTGAATGAGTTCCAGCGTCCCGTCCGGATGCTCGACGATGGCGGTACAGCTATCGACCCAGTCGCCGCAATTGACGTACGCCGTTCCGTCATCGCATTCACGAATCACCGCACTGTGGATGTGCCCGCAGATGATGCCGTCCAGCCCGCGTTGGCGTGCAGCGTGCAGCGCCGACTCCTCGAAGTCGAAGATGAACTGCAGGGCTTTCTTGACCCGCCGCTTGGCGTAGCCGGCCAAGGACCAGTAGCAGCGCATGCCGAAGCGGCGCCGGATCAGCGACAGCAGCATGTTCGCCCGGACCAGCAGGTCGTAGGCCACATCGCCGAGCACGGCGATCCAGCGATGATGGCGGGTGATCTGGTCGAACTCGTCGCCGTGCAGCAGCAGAAAGCGCCGCCCGTCAGCCAGCGTATGCACGTGCTCGCCGCAAATCTCGATGTCTCCGAACGAAATGTCGAGAAAATCGCGCAGCGCTTCGTCGTGGTTGCCGGGGATGAACACCACCCGCTCGCCATGCCGGGCGCGCCGCAGAATCTTCTGCACCACGGTATTCTGTTCCGGCGTCCACGCGATGCTGCGGCGCATCGCCCAGAAATCGACGATGTCACCGACGAGAAACAGGTTCTCGGCACTGTAGGTGCGCAGGAAGTCGAGCAGCCGGTCGGCCTGGCACGCCCGCGTGCCCAGATGGATGTCGGAGAGAAAAACGGAGCGGACCTTTTTCATGCCGGCATGGTGCGGTCCGATCGTTACGCACCGGTGTCATTGCCATTACGTTTTTGTTTTTGGACCGCTGCGGTGATTCGATAAAATAGCCGCTCCCCTCAGATCCTCAATCCTACGAAGAAACAAGCCATGACCCAGACCATGACCCAGGACGAAATGAAACAGGCCGTCGCCCGCGCCGCCCTTGAATACGTTGTTGAAGGCCGCATCGTCGGCGTCGGCACCGGCTCCACCGCCCGGATGTTCATCGAAGCCCTCGCCGGGATGAAAGACAAAATCGCCGGCGCCGTCGCCAGTTCCGAGGACACCCGCCAGCGCCTCGAAGGCCACGGCATCAAGGTTTTCGACCTCAACGAAATCACCGACATGCCGGTGTACATCGACGGCGCTGACGAAATCACTCCGGAAATGCACATGATCAAGGGTGGCGGCGGCGCGCTCACGCGCGAGAAGATCGTCGCGGCGGTCGCCGGCAAGTTCATCTGCATCGTCGACGGCACCAAGGTCGTCGACTACCTCGGCCGCTTTCCCCTGCCCGTCGAGGTCATCCCGATGGCCAGCGCCCACGTCGCGCGTGAGCTCGCCAAGCTCGGCGGCACGCCGGTGATTCGCGAAGGCTTCGTCACCGACAACGGCAACCTGATTCTCGACGTCAAGGGCCTGCAGATCCTCGACCCGGTCGACCTCGAAACGCGCATCAACCAGATCGCCGGCGTGGTGACCAACGGCCTGTTCGCGCTCCGCCCGGCCGATGTCTGCCTCATCGGCACCCCCGAAGGCGTGAAAACGATGACTGCGGACTGAAACAAAACTGTAATCTTGTCCCGCTAGAATTCGCGGGACGAACCCCTTACACGCAAAAGCGCCGGAGACAGAGGCATGAACGAGCAGCATACGTCGAAGAATTTCGATCTTGAACTGGAAAGCCTGCGCACCCGCGTGCTGCAGATGGGCGGGCTCGCCGAGGAGCAGGTCCGCAAGGCCGTCGACGGGCTGTACAGCGGCGACATCCCTCTGCTGGAGGGCGTCATCCGCGACGACGAGAAGATCAACCAACTGGAAATCGACATCGACGCGCTGTGCAACCAGGTGATTGCCAAACGCCAGCCGACCGCCATCGACCTGCGCATGGTCGTCTCGGTCATGAAGACGATCTCCGACATCGAGCGCGTCGGCGACAAGGCGCGCAAGATCGCCCGCCTCGGTATCTCGATCAACAGCCAGAACAGCGGCGCACCGGTCAACGTCGAACTGAACCACATGACCGACACGGCGCTGAGGATGCTCCGCCAGTCCCTGGACGGATTCGCCCGCCTCGACCTCGCCCTGGTCACCGAGGCCGTGCGCCTCGACGAGCAGGTCAACGCCGAGTACCGCGGCATCGCGCGGCAACTGGTCACCTACATGATGGAAGATCCGCGCACGATCACTCGCTCGCTGGACATCCTGACCATCGCCAAGGCCATCGAGCGCATCGGCGATCACGCGACGAACATCGCCGAGTACGTCGTCTACATGATCAAGGGGCTCAACGTGCGGCACGCCAGCCTCGACGAAGTCGAAGCGCAACTGAAGGGCGACTGACGCGTCGCGAAAAGATAGTGGCTTCTCGTAACATGGCGGACATCTGCCTGTAACGAGAAGCCGATATCGTTCCTCCAAAACGACGACGAAGGAGGAGCGATGAGCACGCAAGACATACCGAATCCCGGCTGGCTGTTGACGGCCCCACAGACAGTTTCACGCCAGCCCGCCCTCTCGGTCGGACTCGCCATCAGCGCATCGGAAATCGAGGCAGCACAGCGGCTCCGCTACAAGGTGTTTGCCGAGGAACTCGGCGCCAGGCTGACCTGCCCGGTGCCGCGCGTCGACGAAGACATCTACGACCCCTTCTGTCGCCATCTCGTCGTCCGCGACAACCGCACCAGCGCCGTTGTCGGCACCTACCGCATTCTCCCGCCGGAAAACGCCGCGGTGATCGGCCACTACTACACCGAGGGCGAATTCGACATCAGCCGCCTGTCACATCTGCGGCCGAACATAGTCGAGGTCGGGCGGGCCTGCGTGCATCCCGATTACCGGATCGGCGCCACGATCGCTCTGCTCTGGTCCGGGCTGATACGCTACATGCACCAGAACGGCCATAGCCACCTGCTCGGCAGTTGCGCCATCAGCATGGCCGACGGCGGGCATGCCGCCGCCAGCCTCTACGCCCGCCTGCAGGAATACATGATTTCACCCGAATACCGGGTTTTTCCGCGCTGCCCGTTACCGATCGAGGCGTTGCGCCGCAACGTGCCGGCCGCCGTTCCGCCCCTGCTCAAGGGCTATCTGCGCGCCGGCGCCTCGATCTGCGGCGCCCCGGCATGGGATCCCGACTTCAACACCGCCGACCTGGCGCTGCTGCTCCCTCTGGCCAGCATCGCCGCGCGCTACGCCCGCCACTTCGTCAGGCGCAACGCCTGAGGCAACCTGCACAGGAAGGCAATCCGGAGATCAATACGCCACCTGGTACAGTATCTCGCCGGTCTGCTGGACGTAATAGACGATCCGGCTGATCTGGAAGGGCACGTCGTATTCGAAGGTCGTCGTCTGTCGCGTCCGTTTCACCACCGGCAACAGCTTCTCGCCGCGGTCATTGACGAACCGTGCCTCGGCGACCTTGCCGACGAACAGGACCGAGACGGTTGCGTCATGCAGTTCCTGCGCCTTCTCCTCGCTTACCGGAATTTCCTGATTGAAATAGAACTTGTTCCGGTCGAGCTGGAAACCGTCCTGAACGAGGAGGCTGTCGATCGGGATGGCCACCCCATGGATCTCGCGCGTCGTCACCGCTTCGGTGCCGGGCGCCGCCGCGGCTGCAGCACTCTCCGCGGGCAGCACGTGATCGCTGATTGCGCACGTCACGTACCCTTCGCGAAAGCCTGACGCCGGACAGCCGTAGCCGTTCTTGCCGCCAAAGTGGTACACCTGCCGCGCCGCGTTGTAGCTGGCCGAGAGTCCGCCAATCAGGAAGGCGTATGCATCCTTCGTGCTGATCGGTTTCAGGACCTTTTCCGTATCCGCGGCACGCGCCACGAACTGGGCCAGAGATTCGTCCTTCTTCTTTTCGAGCGCACCTAACTGCTTTTTGAAAATCTCGAAGAAGCGCTTCTCATCAACTCCCGCATAGTGTTCCGGCAATTGCCCCTGCCCTTCCTCGAAAGGTTGCAGGAGCGGCGCCTTTTCCTTCGGCGGCGCTTTCTTCTTTTTCTTGGCCGCCAGCGCCGACGTGCTGGCAGACACGCCGACAGCCAGCGCCAGAATCGTCACGAAGGCATTTTTTTTCATCGTCCCCCCGCGAAAGACTCAGGCGCCGGGAGGCACGTAGCCCTGAACCTGATCGGCCCCCTCGCCGAAGAAATGCTTCTCGACCTGTTCAGCAAGATACTTCCGGTGCCCGGCATCGGCCAGATTCAGCCGATTTTCGTTGATGACCATCGTCTGCATGCGGATCCACTGCTGCCAGGCTTCCTTCGAGACGTTCTCGAAAATCCGCTTGCCGAGTTCGCCCGGATAGGGCGGGAAATCCAGGCCTTCCGCTTCGCGTCCCAGCTTGATGCAATTAACCATGCGTGCCATAAAAATAACTCCGTCAATAAAGGGGTGAATCAAACCGCTCCGCTCAAAATTACCGACTAGAGCGTCTTGGCAAAAATCTTCGAGCGGCGCTGCAGGTTATAAACCAGACGCTTTTCCTCGGGCAGCTCGGCCAACGTCTTTTCGACAAAGCCGCGCTCGCGGAACCAGTGCGCCGTCACCGTCGTCAGCACGAACAACTCCTTGATGCCGACCGCCCGCGCACGGGTCTCGATGCGCTTCATCAATTTCTCGCCATAGCCCCAGCGCCGGTAATTCGGATGCACGGCGACGCAGGCGAGTTCGGCCTGATCGTCGGTGTAGGGGTACAACGCCGCGCACCCGACGATCATCCCGTCGTGTTCAACCACCGAGAAGCGCGTGATTTCGCGTTCGAGCAGTTCGCGCGAGCGGCGCACCAGCGTGCCGTTCTCTTCCAGCGGCTCGATCAACGCGACCAGCCCGCCGATATCATCGGCTCGCGCATCGCGCAGGATTTCCAGCGATTCGCGTGTAACGATTGTTCCGACGCCGTCACGCGAGAAAAGTTCGAGCAGCAGCGTGCCATCCTCGTTGTAACCGATCAAATGCACACGTCCGACGCCCGCCCGGCTCGCCCGCACGGCGCACGGCAGATAGCGCCGGATATCCGGTGAAAGCCCCGCCCCCTCGGTAATCAGGCGCTCGGCCGCATCCGCCGTCAGTTCGTCGAGCAATTGTCCCTGGCTGTCGGAGACACCTTGGCTATCAGTCAGGAAAATCAGCTTGTCGGCACCGATGGCGGTCGCCGTCGCCTCGGCGACTTCTTCCATCGCCAGGTTGAAGATTTCCCCGGTAGGGCTGGCACCGAGACAGGAGAGGATCACGATGTTGCCAATACGCAACTGCCCGCGGATGCCCTCCGCGTCGATCTTGCGCACTACGCCGGCGTACTGCATGTCGACGCCGTCGATCACGCCGACCGGCTTGGCGGTGATGAAGTTGCCGGCCACCACGCGAATCGTGCTGTTGGCCATTGGCGTGTCGGGCAACCCCTGCGACAACAGGGCGTCGATTTCGATGTACACGCTGCCCACCGCATCGATGACGCAGTCTAGCGTCGCCGCATCGGTAACCCGGTAGCCGGCATGCGTCTTCGATTCCAGCCCCTTCTCGCGCAATTCTTCCTCGATTTGCGGCCGCGCGCCATGCACCAGCACCAAGCGCACGCCCAAGGCCGCCAGCAGGTTGGCGTCGTACGCCAGCGTTCGCGCAAACGGGCCGGAGATGGCCTTGCCGCCGAAAGCGATGACGAAGGTCTTGCCGCGGAAAAGGTTGATGTACGGGGCGACCGACCGGAACAGCGAAACGAATTGCGAAGCGCTCAGGGCATCGAACATGGTGTCATCAATCCTTCCCGTTTTTCGGTTTTTCGTCAGTCAGCGCCCGCTCCAGGCGCTCGCAGATGGTCTTCAGGATCTTCACGCGCGCGAACGACTTGTCATCGGCCTCGACCAGCGTCCAGGGCGCCGTGCCGGTACTGGTGCGGTCCACCATGTCGCACACGGCGGCGTGGTAGGCCGGACGCTTCTCGCGGTTGCGCCAATCCTCGTCGGTAATCTTGAAACGCTTGAACGGAATCTTCTCACGCTCCTTGAAGCGCCTCAATTGTTCCTTGTCGCTGATCTGCAACCAGAACTTGATGACGATCGCGCCGTCCTCGTGCAACTCATGCTCGAAGTCGTTGATCTCGGTGTAGGCTCGCAGCCAGTCGGCCTCCGTGCAAAAGCCCTCGACGCGCTCGACGAGCACCCTGCCGCACCAGGTCCGATCGAAGATGGTCACCCGGCCGTGACGCGGAATGTGCCGCCAGAAGCGCCAGAGATACGGCTGCGCCCGCTCTTCCTCCGTTGGTGCGGCCACCGGAACGATCTGGTAACGCCTGGCGTCGAGCGCCGCCGTCACCCGCCGGACGCTCCCGCCCTTGCCCGCTGCATCCGCGCCCTCGAAGGCCAGGATCAGCGAGCGGTGAGCAAACGCCGGGTGGCGGACGAGGTCGGCGAGGCGCCCCTGCCACTTGGCCAGTTGCGTTTCGTATGTCTTCTTGTCCAGCTTCTGCGTCAGATCCAGCGCCGTCAGCACGTCCAGGCTGTCGGTCTTCTGGACGATCGGCGGCGCCACCGGGAACCCCTGGTCGCGGGTATCCGCCAGCCGTTTCCGCAGGGCATCGAGAATGACCTTGCCGACCGTCAGCGAGCGATAGCGATCGTCGGTGCCTTCGATGACGATCCACGGTGCCCAGGGTGTGTTGGTCATGCGCAGGATATGCCCGGCGGCTTCCTGAAGCTTGCCGTAGGTCTTCACCCGCGCCCAGCTCTCCTTGGTCACGCGCCAGGCGGTGCGCGGATCGCTCTCCAGCGCTTTCAACCGTTGCCGCTGGCCGTCTTTTGAAAGATGGAACCAGAATTTCAGAACCAGCGCGCCCTCATTGACCAGCATGGCCTCGAAGCGGTTGATCTGATCCATCCGCTGATCGAGGTCGCCGCGCGACAGTTTGCCGGCGATGCGCTCAGCGATCGGCGCCGAGTACCACGAGCCGGCGAAGATGCCCATCCGCCCCTTGGGCGGCAAGGCGCGCCAGAAGCGCCACATGAACGGCCGCTCGCGCTCCTCGTCGGACGGCGCAGTAAAAGCCAGCGTGGACAGGAAGCGCGGGTCCATCCATTCGTAAAGAACGTTGATCGTCTCGCTCTTGCCCGCCCCATCGACCCCGCAGATCAGGATCACCACCGGGAAACTGCCGTTCTCGCGCAGATCGAACTGCGCGTCGAGCAGCGCCTCGCGCAACTTGGGAACTTCGGCACGAAACGTCTTCTTGTCGATCGCGTGCCCCAGTTCCGCCGACTCAAACATCGCCCGCCCCTCCGAAGTCACCCAAGTCGCCCCACAGACACTGGATCGCCGCCAACGCGGCGAGCCCGGCCGTTTCCGTACGCAACACCCGCGGGCCCAGGCGGATACCGGCAAATCCGGCTTCGACGGCCATCGCATCTTCCTCCGGTGCGAACCCGCCTTCGGGTCCGATCAGCAGTTCGACACGCCGTCCGCTGTCGGGCCGGAGCAATGTCTGCAGGGTATTGGCCGAACGCGGATCAAGCATCAGGCGCAAAACGTCGCCATCAGCCGGCCGTGCCAGCCACTGCCGCAAGCTTTCCAGCTCGCGGATTTCCGGGAGGCGATTACGCCCGCACTGTTCGCAGGCCGATGCTGCCACGGCGCGCCAGTGTTCCACCCGCCGCCGCGCCCGCTCCCCCTCCAGGCGCACCACGCTGCGTTGCGAGGCCACCGGAACGATCCGCTGCGCGCCCAGTTCGACGGCTTTCTGTACGGTCAGATCCATTTTCTCGCCCGCCTGCAGGGCCTGAACGAGGGTAATCGCGAGCGGCGATTCGCATTCGTTGTCGCGCCACGCTTCCAGTTCGGCAAGTACCTCGTCGCGCCCGCAACGGGCGATCCGCGCCGGGTATTCGCCGCCCCGCCCGTCAAACAGGATCAGGGCATCACCTTCACGCAACCGAAGCACCCGGGCGGCATGTCGCGCAGCACTTTCGGAGAGCGCGACGCACGCACCCGCGGACAGGGTTTCAGGGCTGTAGAATCGGGGCGCATTCATGGCGGCTATTATAAAAGTAACCGTTGATTCACGCTGAGAAAGGAGACCTTCGTGGTAGCCATCAATCCCCCCGTCTGCGACTTCGGCTGGAAAGCCGCCGACTTCGAATTGTGCGATACCGACGGAAAGCGCTGGACGCTCGAATCGCTGCGCGGCCCCAGAGGCCTGCTTGTCATGTTCATCTGCAACCACTGCCCGTATGTCATATCGGTCATCGACCGTTTGTGCCGCGACATGAAGGAACTGCAGCGGCTCGATTTCGGCGTCGCCGCGATCATGAGCAACGACACCGTCACCTATCCCGACGATGCGCCGGACAAGATGAAGATTTTGGCGCGAGAACACGGTTTCACCTTCCCCTACCTGTTCGACGCGACCCAGACCGTCGCCCGCGCTTACGGCGCGGTGTGCACCCCGGACTTCTTCGGCTTCAACCAAGACCTCGAACTACAGTACCGCGGCCGCCTCGACTCCAGCGGCCGGGCGGCCGCAAGCACGGAAACCCGCCGCGAACTGGTCGAGGCGATGCGCCAGATCGCGGCGACCGGCAAGGGGCCCGCTGACCAGATTGCCAGCATCGGCTGCTCGATCAAGTGGAAAGCGCCCTGAGCCAGAGCTCGCAATATCGCCCGCTCGACCGCAGGCAAGTTCTGGTCCTTGGACCCCGAGGCAAGGATCCAAGGGCGATTGCCGGAAATGCGAATCCATCATCATGCGACTGTCCGGCGAGACGGCAAAGGTCTCGGACCACATGCTACGATCGAAGGAAATTTCACTGAAAGGAACGACGAGATGTCCGCACCCGCACGCATCGGATTCATCGGAGCCGGCCTGATGGGACACGGCATGGCCAGCCACCTGCTCGCCGCCGGCCATCCCTTGACGGTATTCATCCATCGCCACCGTCAGGGCATCGATCAACTCGTCGAGCGCGGCGCGCAGGAGACGGACAGTCTACCCGACCTAGCCGCAGCGAGCGACGTCATCCTGCTGTGCGTCAGCAATGCCGACATCGTGCGCAGCGTGCTTGAACGTCTCTCAACGGAGTTACGCCCTGGCACACTGGTAATCGACGCCACGACATCGCACCCGAAAGTCACACGGGACGTCGCCGCCATGCTCGCGACGAAAGGCATCCGCTACGCCGACGCCCCGGTCACGGGCGGCCCCAACGAATCGGCTGCCGGCAAACTCGGCACGCTCGTTGGCTGCAACACCGACGACTTCGAAGCGGTGAAGGAAATCGTTTCCTGCTATTCGCGCGTCGTCCAGCGGATTGGCGAGATCGGCACCGGGCATCAGGCGAAACTGCTGAACAATTTCGTCACACAGGGCACCGGTGCGCTGCTGGCGGAGGCCTACCGGCGTGCCCGCGATTACGGCGTCGACTGGAAAGCGCTGTACGCGGTCATGGAAGCCGGCGCCGCACGCTCCGGAACGCTGGAAAAGATGGTCAAACCGGCGCTCGACGGCGACTTCGAAGGCAGCCGCTTCACGCTGCGCAATGCGCTCAAGGACTACAGCTACTTCTGCGACCTGGCCGACAACTCGCCGCGCGGCTCCTGCCGACTGGCCAACGACATTCGCGACATCTTCCAGCAGGCGGTCGATGCCGGGCACGGCGACCACTACGTCAGCACCCTGCTCGATCCGGGACTCGACGACCAGCGCGGATAACCGCGAATAAACACGGACAAAAAAAGCGGCCCGAAGGCCGCTTTTTTGCGGGAATGCTGACTCTTAGAAGCCGGCGCCCTTGATCGACTTCAGGCCCTTGTAGATAGCCTTGGCAGCGAGTTGCTCTTCGATGCGGATCAGTTGGTTGTACTTGCAGATACGGTCGGTACGCGACAGCGAACCGGTCTTGATCTGGCCAGCACCGGTACCGACGGCGAGGTCGGCGATGAAGGAGTCTTCCGTCTCACCCGAACGGTGCGACGAGATGACACCGTAGCCGGCTTGCTGGGCCATCTTGATGGCGTCCAGCGTCTCGGTGACGGTACCGATCTGGTTGACCTTGATCAGGATCGAGTTGGCGGCGCCCATGTCGATGCCTTGCTTCAGGCGGGCCGGGTTGGTGACGAAGAAGTCGTCACCGACGATCTGCACCTTCTTGCCGAGCACTTGCGTGAACTTGACGTAGCCGTCCCAGTCGCTCTGGTCAAGACCGTCCTCGATCGAGACGATCGGGTACTTCTTGCACCAGTCTTCATAGATGGCGATCATTTCGTCGGCGGTGAACAGCTTGTCCGGGTTCGACTTCCAGAACTTGTAACCCTTGCGGCCGCCTTCGTCGAACAGCTCGGACGATGCGCAGTCGAGCGCGATGGCGATCTGCTTGCCGGGCTTGTAGCCGGCGGCGGCGATGGCCTGCATGATGACTTCCAGCGCCTCGTCGTTCGACAGGTTCGGTGCGAAGCCGCCTTCGTCACCGACGGCGGTGACGTGGCCACCCTTCTTCAGGAGGCTCTTCAGCGCGTGGAACACTTCGGTGATCCACTGCAGGCCTTGCGAGAAAGTCTTCGCGCCGACCGGCATGATCATGAATTCCTGGAAGTCGATCAGGTTATCGGCATGCTTGCCGCCGTTGATGATGTTGGCCATCGGCGTCGGCAGGACGAATTCCTTGTTCTTGTGCAGCTTGGCGATGTACTTCCACACCGGCATCTTGCTGACGTTGGCAGCAGCAACGGTGATGGCCATCGAGGCACCGAGGATGGCGTTGGCGCCGAGCTTCGACTTGTTGCTGGTGCCGTCGAGCGCGATCATCGCGTCGTCGAGTTCGCGCTGCTTGAGCGGGTTCTTGCCCTTGAGCAGCTTGGCGATCGGGCCATTGACAGCCTCAACAGCCTTCAGCACGCCTTTGCCGAGATAAACCTTCTTGTTGCCGTCGCGCAGTTCGCAGGCTTCGAATTCGCCGGTGGACGCCCCCGACGGAACGGCGGCACGCGCCAGGAAACCGTTGTCGAGCAGGATGTCGACTTCGACGGTCGGGTTGCCGCGCGAGTCGAGGATCTGACGACCAACGACCTTGCTGATCTTGACGAACGTAGCTTCGGGCTTGGCAGCGACCTTCTTGGCCGGAGCGGCCTTGGCGGCAGGAGCAGCCTTCTTGGCCGGAGCGGCCTTCTTGGCGGGAACGGCTTTCTTGGGGGTTGCGGCTTTGGCAGCTTTAGCGACAGTGGCCATTTTTGGATTCCATGACAGAAGTTGAAAAGGTACTGCAAAAAAACACAAGGCCGTGATTATACAACGAAAAGAAATGTGTTATGCCAGCCACAAGCCCTGCCGGAACACATCGTGACTTACGCATTATCCGGCGCGGCACATGATCACTCTGCGATCTCCGGAGCATCCTCGTCATCGGGGTTGATGACACCAAAATACGCCGGGATACGCGCATAGAACACGCGAATGCCCTCCTGCTGCACGATCGACGTCAGCGCCTGTGCTTCGCGTTCATTGACCACGAATTCGACCTCGACCACGACGCTGCCGGCCAACTCGAAAAACTTGCTTTCGTGCACCATGTGACGCCGACCGAAGCCGCCAATCGCGCGGAACGCGGAACCCCCGCGCACACCCAGTTCGCTGGCTTTTTCCAGCAGCCATTCCCACAGCAACACGCCTTGGTGACGCTGGTTCTCCTCAACATAGAAACGCAGGAATATTCCTTCCACACCGACCTCCCGAAATCCGCTTCAAGAAAAAAGATTCTTCAGCAGCGCCACCGTCCCGAACCCTGCCAGCGTCATCAATACCGATCCGGCCACATGGCCGGCAACGGCTCCGGCCGCCCACAACAACCGACCCTGCTGGAAAAGTACGGGATTTCAGCCGAGAACGTCGAAAACGTCGTCAATCCACAACAGAAACCGGTCACGATGAGCAGACGCCATTCGGGAGAGACCCCTGGATAAGTGGCAAAGAAGGCCATACTGACCCCGATGACATACGCCCCGACCAGGTTGGCCGCCAGCGTTCCCGGCGGAATGGTCGGAAACAGCGCATTCAGACGCACACCAAGTTGCCAGCGCAACAGGGCACCCGGCGCAGCACCGAAGGAGACCGCCGCAATCGACTTCCACATGACTCGAACAACCTGACAATGACGTCCTTATAAGGGCACGATGCGTCAGAAAGGGAATGCACGGCCGACATCGCCGTGGAACATTCCCGAAACCTTGCTGACTATAGCATCGCCGGCATCGCCGAATCGGGGTGTCAGTGACACTGACGACTGCAAAAATACAACGATTCTTAAATGCAACACTGTTGCGTGTAAAAACCTGCTGTGCTTGAATGGCACTCCAATCTCCGAACCCTGCCCCCCCATGACCTTTCCTCTTCTCGCCCAGATCATCCTCGCCTGCCTGCTCGGCGGGGTACTCAGCATCTGTGCCGCCGCCCTGATCCTGTTCGGCCTGCCGCGCCGCTGGATCACCCTGACCATCAGCTTCTCCACCGGCCTGCTGCTGGCGATGGCCCTGCTGCACCTGCTTCCCGAAGCGCTCGAACAGGGCCTGACGCCGCACGAAGCCTTTCCCATCCTGCTCGGCGGCATCCTGACCTTTTTCACGCTGGAAAAAATCGCCCTCTGGCGCCACGCGCATCACGGCCCTGCCGAGGAAGATGCCCATGCCGGCGACAATGCCTGCGAAAACCACACGCACAGCCATCATCACGCCCCGGCGGGACACGAAGGAACGCTGAGCATCCTGATCGGCGACGGCTTCCACAACCTGACCGACGGCCTGCTCATCGCCGCTGCGTTTCTTGCCGACCCGACGCTCGGCTGGAGCGCCACCCTGGCGATCATTGCTCACGAAGTACCGCAGGAAGCCGGCGATTTTGCCATTCTCCTCGCGGCCGGCTGGAAGCGATCACGAGCGCTGTTCTGGAACATCGTCTCGAGCCTGACGGCCGTGGCCGGCGGCATCGGCGGCTATTACGCCCTCGACGCCGCCCAGGACTGGATCCCGGTCATCATCACCCTTGCCGCATCGAGCTTCCTCTACGTTGCCATCGCCGACCTGATGCCGCGCCTGAAGCGGGAAAACACCTCGATCGCCTGGCATACCGTCTTGCTCATCGCCGGCATCGCCGTCGTAGTCTTCGGCGGCGCCCACTCCCACTGATACGTGCTCTTCGGCACATGGGTTCGACTCCCATCGCTGCTCCGCATCGAACGCAGGCAGGTCCTGGATTTTCAAAAGAAGAAGCCAACTGGCACCGGTTGGTTTTTTGTTGTCTGGTCGATATCTGCTCACAGGCAGATCGAGCCCAATTCCATATGATCCCAGGTCTTGCTAGTTCTGGTAGAGATACTGCTGGAACCCCACGAACGCCTTTCGCACTGTGTCAGGCGAGCCAAGGTCAGCAAATGCATCCGCGATCGCGTTGTTGTACTTCAGCTTCAACAGTGGCCCGAGCTTGGTTTCGTCCAATTCCTCGATGCCCTCGCTCACATAGTGCGCCAGCACGAAGCTCAGGAAGGCCTGCTGCTTGCTGCTGTACGCGGTGCCAATCACCGCCTTGGCGCGCTCGGCGCGTTCCTCACGGGTGAGCGGCGCCTCGGCGTAGGCGATGTGCGCCAACACGTCGAAGAGGTCGCAATCCTCCGCGTCGATGATCTTCTGCATCTCGGCAAGCTGGTCGTGGCCGAAGCCTTTTTCGGCCAGGCCGGCGAGCAGCTTCTTGCGGGTGTCGGGCGCGCTCCAGATCGCCCGCAACTCATCTTCGTCCTTGAAGAACTCAGGCAACTGGCCATACAGCGCGCTCACGAATTGCGCGGCAGACATCGGCGTGCCATCCGGGTGCCAGAAGCTCGTCGCCATCATGTGCTGGATCTGGCGCTCCTTGCCGTCAGCGAGCTTTACCTTTGCCTTCTTCTTGCAGGTGCATGGCCGATTGCCACATTTCGGACACGGCTCCTCGGGACAAGTGCAAGGGCGTTTGCCGCACACATAGCAGGGCGGCGGCGGTTCCTTGAGGCACACGCAGGGCGAATGCTTACAGCGTTCGCAAACCTCCGGCTCCAGCGGCTCGCCATCCCATTCCGGGTCGCTGAAGTGGTGATGTGCCTTCACGAAGTCGTAGATGGAGAAGTAATCCTTGCCGTCGTAAAGCCGGGTGCCGCGGCCGATGATCTGCTTGAACTCGATCATCGAATTCACCGGTCGCATCAGTACGATGTTGCGCACGTTGCGCGCATCCACCCCGGTCGAGAGCTTCTGCGAAGTCGTCAGAATGGTCGGGATGGTCTTCTCGTTATCCTGGAAGTCGCGCAGCCACTGCTCACCCAGCCCGCCATCCTCGGCGGTCACGCGCTGGCAGTAATTCGGGTCGGCGCTCTGCTTGGTCTGGTTGATCAGATCGCGCACCGCCAGCGCATGGGTCTGCGTGGCGCAGAAGACGATGGTCTTTTCGCGCTGGTTGATCTCGTTCATGAAGATCTCGACGCGCTTCCTCTCGCGTTCCTTGATCTCGATGATCTTGTTGAAATCCTTCTCTTCGTAGCGCTTGCCCGCCTCGATCTCGCCTTCCACCACGGTATCGTCCGAGGTGAACACATAGTCATCCAGCGTGGTGGCGATCTGCTTCAGACGGAAGGGCGTGAGGAAGCCATCATTGATGCCATCCTTGAGCGAATAGATGAACACCGGCTCGCCGAAATAGGCGTAGGTGTCGGCGTTGTCCTTGCGTTTCGGCGTGGCCGTCAGGCCCAACTGCACGGCCGGCGAAAAGTACTCGAGAATGCTGCGCCAGTTGCTCTCGTCGTTCGCGCCACCCCGATGGCACTCGTCGATGATGATGAAGTCGAAGAAGTCAGCCGGGTATTCGCCGAAGTAGGGCGTGTCACCCGGCCCGCTCATGAAGGTCTGGAAGATCGTGAAGAAGATGCTGCCGTTCTTCGGCACCTTGCCCTTCTTCTTGATGTCGTCCGGCGCGATGCGCACCAGCGCATCTTCCGCAAAGGCTGAAAACGAATTGAAAGCCTGATTCGCCAGAATGTTGCGATCCGCCAGGAACAGGATGCGCGGGCGGCGCGTCGGCTCTGCCGTCGAGCGCCAGTCCGTCAGATTCCAGCGGCTGTGAAACAGCTTCCACGCCAGTTGAAAGGCGATGAAGGTCTTGCCCGTGCCGGTCGCCAGCGTCAGCAGGATGCGCTCACGCCCCTCGGCCAGCGCCGCCAGCACGCGCTCGATGGCGATGTCTTGATAGTAGCGGCCCTGCCAGTAACCGCCTTTGTCCTCGAAGGGCACGGCGGCGAAGCGGTCGCGCCAGGCATTCTCGGTGGCAAAGGTCGCCTGCCACAGCGCCTCGGGCGAGGGGAAGACGGGTAGCTCGTCTTCCGCGCCGGTCTGCATGTCGATGCCGTAGATGCCCTGGCCGTTGGTGGCGTAGGTGTAGCGGACCGAAAGTTTCTGCGCGTAATCCTTGGCCTGGCCCACGCCCTCCGTCAGCGCCTTGTCCCAAGCCTTGGCCTCCAACACCGCCAGCTTGGTGTTGCGGTACTCCAGCACATAGTCCGCCGTCAGCGCCTTGCCGCGCTTGCCCGCGCCCTCGATGCGTCCCAGGGTGATCGGGTACTCGCGGCGGATGCGGCTGCCCTCCACCACGCCCCAGCCCGCTGCGGCCAGCGCGGGATCGATGTGTTCGGCTCGGGTTTCGGCTTCGTTCATGTTGTGTCTCACTTGTGAGCTACAAACCAGCTTGTGTCTCACTTTTTGCAAAATATGAGATGCAAATCTGCGTCTCGTCGCTTGAAAAACCGTCGAATCAAAACAGGATCAAGAAAAAATCAAGGCCGCACCGAATTGTAAGATGTTGATTTGTAAACAAACAACGCTTCACTCCCGCCCAGAAAAACCGTCAAGAATCAAAACCCGATCAAGAAACTCCATCCGGCAGGCTCACCCGGCCCGGACGAAGCCCTCCAGACTTTCCAACAAGTGGACTAGGAGAACCCGGTCGGCGCTATGGCCTCGGTGAGAACACCGGGGGCTTTCGCTTTCTGGCACCACAGATCAGCCAAAAACAGCTTCCGAGCGCTTGATGTAACCGAGAAAGTCAATCCACGGCGCTTTCACACTGTCCATGTTGCAAACCGCCGGGATCTTCCAGTTTCGCTTCTGCTTGTTTGGCGACGGCTGAAATGCTTCATCCGTCACCAGCTCACACCCATTCAGCTTCGCCGTGGCGATGATGATCAAGTCGTTTTCATCGACTCCACTGCCGTACCGGTCTTCCTCGATCTCAAGCAGGCTCTTCATGCGGAAAGCCTCCCGCAGGATCGCTTCAGTCACGGGCATCTTCTGCAAGCCCGCAGTCTTGAGACAAGTTACGCATTCCGGTGCTTTGTGGCCAACCTCTTCGACTGCGACTTCGGACATCCGGATCACTCCGTTTGCCACGCGACCCGCCATCCATGCCCAGAGCCCCGGAAATTGCGCAACGGGATAGTTATCCCATGCATATATCATGGAAGAGGCGTCAAACACCTGCATAGAAGCGTTCCAGCTTGTGCAGATCTGCGATCTTCAGGTTGTCCAGATAGCTGCTGGCCTTGGCCAGCGTGATCCGGCGCGAGTTCATTGCATCGAGCACCGTGCGCACATAGCCATCACCGAAAATGTGGCGTGGCTCGCGGTTACGGTATTCTCGGCTGCCACCTTCCTTCTCCGGTACCACCCGCAGGCGATTCCACTGTCGATACGCCGCATAGGCCGCTTTCGGCAGGCGCCCGACATCCATCAAGCGGCGCAGGATCATCTCGCCACTCACACCCCACGCCTTGCGCTGCGGCTCAAGCCAGTCATCGAATCCCGCCACGTCGGCCGGGCGTTCGTCGTCGCGAATGCTCAGCAAGAAAGCGTCCGGCACCAGCAGATGCCCGGCAAACGCATTCGCTTCACGTTCCTCGCCGTCTGGTGCATAGAGATCACCCTCGTCGTCAATCGAGCTTGCACGGTGCACCAGCAGATGGCCCAGCTCATGCATCAGCGTGAAGCACTGCCGCGCATCCGAATCCAGTTTCTTGACCACGATTACCGGGCATTCCGGATCGTAGAGCGAGAAACCCAGAATCGGGCTCTCCTTCGCGATCTGCCATTTCCCGTTGTAGCCATTGCTGCGAAACACCAGCAGCCCTTGCGCTTCGATGGCCTGGCGATAGCCTTCGAAATCATTGCGGTCTGCCAGACCCAGCCATTCGCGCACACGCCTGGCTGCCGCCGGGATGCTCAGGCCGGCCAGATCGGGCGGCGAGAAACGCTGCACTTCAGCCGGATCAAGCTCTTCGCGCAGCGCCAGAAAGATCGCACGCTGCTGCTCCACTCGCTCGATCAACAGCTTCATCCGGTGCGAGAGCTCGGGCTTCTGGTTCGCGAGCGTGCGGAACTGTGGCGAATGCACCTTCGCCTCGTTCACCGGCCCCGGCTCCAGGAAGAACAGGGTGCCACGCCCGAAGAACTCTGCCAGTTTGCGCAACTGGTTGAAGGTCAACCCGGCTTCACCCGCCATCGCCTTGGTAAAGGTTGCGGGGGGAATATCGATCTCACGGGCGAGCTCGTCCCGGGTCATGCCGCGATCAGCACAACACCAGTCAATTCGCGCGAGGTTGATCGATTGAATGCGTTCCATGACTTGATTATATCGGCCTGACCTGCAAGCGCGTGTCACCACTGCCCGCAGAAATGACAGCGTAGCGCAGACAGCAAGTTCCGGTCATGTCTTGCCAGCCTTCTTGATCGCTTTCACCACCTTGCCCGGCGGCAGGAAATTTTCGCCCGTCACCACCGATTTGCCGGTTTTTGCTTCCAGCGCCGTGCGGGCCTGCTTGGCAATCGCCCCGCCTTTTTTCGCCGCCTTGCTGTTCTCTGCCATGCCGGTCGCCTCATCGGCTTCCGCGATCTGGCGGGTGGAAAGCTCGGCCAGGGCGGTGAAGATCAGCTCCGCCTCGCTCATGTGATCGCGCAGATTATGGTCTTGCAAACCCTTCATCGCCTTGTGCGCTTTCACGCTCACGCCCGCCCATTCCTGATGGATCAGGTTGGTGAGAATGGCGAATTCGTCGCCTTGCTTGATGTCGTGATTCGCCCAGTAATCGGTCAGCTTGTTGCGCGTTTCCTGCCCGGTCATGCGCTGGGCGATCCACTTCTCGCTGCGCCCGTGCTGCTGCCAGGTTTCCCGCGCCCGGTTCAGCGACAGGGCCGGATCGGCGATTTCCTGTATGCGCTCGTAACCCACCTTCGCCAGCCACAGCTTGATTGGCTCCGCCTTTGGGCTGGGCACCGATTGCACCAGTCGCAGCAGGGTTTGCGCAGTAGCCACATCGGCCAGGTATTTCTTGCCATCGGCGGCGGGCAATTTCAGTCGGTGACAATCTGTCACCGACTGACTGCCTTCCTTGTTCAGCCGCTCTCTCAGCTTGTTCCAGTACTTGCGCGCTGTCTGATAGTCCGGCTGCTGGGTCAGCACCTGCACCACATCCACCACCGAAAACCACCAGGTTTCAGCTTCCTCGTCATACACTCGGCGGATGGTCTGGTTGTCGAAATCAGCGGGCAGGATTTTCATGACTGACGTGGGGCGGCAACAACCAACACGGTCGCCTGAACATCGATCTTGAAGCCGTAATCTCTGAAAAATCGACGCTTCAATTCATGGTCAATGGTTGCAAAAGTCCGGTGCCGCTTGTTGCAGGCAAACGCCTTCTTGTGGCGAAAGGGCGCCAAGTCGTGGTGCTCACGGAGATACTGAATTGTTGACTCCAGTTGCTGGATGGCATGCGGCTGCCAATTGGTTTTCTGATCCTTCAACTCCACCAGATACAGCAGATCGTCTGTGGTCAGCATCCCGTCACAGCGCCCACGGCCCGGCGCGTCGCAATCCTGAATCACGCATTTGTCGATGGCCGTGAAGGTGACAGCCTTCTGTAACGGGTTCAGCACGGTCGCCACCCACTTTTCCGGTGTGGCGGTATCAACATAAGCACGGGTCGCGTTCTGATCGTCGCACAGCCCGAACTGCGCCTGATTGAACGGGCCGCTCTGGCATTCCGGCTTGAAGAAATCCATCTTCAGATCGCCTCTTCCAGTTCCAGCAGCTGGTCGAACAGTTCGTTGCCGGTGCGCAGCCAGTCGTTCAGCAGGTTGTGGTCCGAGGGAATGCCTTCGAAACAGGGCAGTTCGCTGATGCTGCCGTCCCGCTCGTTGCACTGGTAAATCGACACTTCATCAGCCAGAAGCAAAGCGTCTTCGGGAACGATCTCGTAAAGCTCGGGCAGTAAATCATCCCGCTTATGCTCGATCAGCCGTTGCTGCAGGTGCTTGCCCTGAATCGCCAGGCTGAGGAAGTTCACGATGTAGGGGCTGTGCGTGGTCAGTACCAGGCGGTTGTGTGCCCCCTGGCTGTTGAAGGCCAGCAGGCTTTTCAGGATGTCCCACTGCGATGAGGGGAACAGGTTCTGCTCCGGCTCCTCGACGATGTTGATGAAAGCTTTCTTGTTGAAGCGGGCAGACAACACCGAGAGTGCTGCCCGCTTTTGCTCTTCCGTCAGGGAGTCATTGGCAAAAATGCTCGCAACGCCTTTCTTGAAACGATCCGTTTCGTCCGCACTCATCGGCTGATGCGCTTGCCCACTGCTTTCCTGCACCCGATCGGCAAGGTGCCGGCTCACCAGATACACCGGCACGAAAGACTGGAAGCCGCTGGAGGCATCGGTCAGCCGCAGCTTGTGACCCGGCCCCTTGAGGTTGAGCACGTCGTTGAGCTTGTCGTACTCGATTTCGCTGTCGTTGATCGGCAGCTTCAGCGCGCCGCGCAGACCGTCCTTGGCTTCATCGAAGGCGGTGAGGAACTCCTTCAGCGACTCGGAAGAGAGCTTCAACTCTCTCGGGTTCCGCACGTACGAAATGAAATTGCGCTCTGCCGGCACGTACATCACCTGCGGCAAGGCGTAGCTCTGATGCCCGGTCTCCGTGATGCTCAACTGCCCGCCCGCATACGAAATCTTGCAGGCCTCGCCTTCGTACTCGATTTCGGCGCTCCCCCGGCCACTCGTCTCCAGATAATTCTCCAGCCGGTGATAAGTCAGGAACTGGCTCTTCAGTTTGCCCTTGCGCTCGAACCATTTCTTCTCATAGTCGCCGCGCACCAGCGCCTTCTCGATCCAGGAGCAAGTGGAGAACAACTTGGCCAGCGTGCTCTTGCCCGCGCCCTGATTGCCGATGAAAACGGTGACTCGTTTGAAATCGATCCAGCCATCGTTTTGAGACAGGCCGGGGCCGATGGGGCCGAAATTCTTGACGCGTAGTCGGATCATGGTGTGTCTCCAGTGCTATGCATCAAAGCTTACCCGAGAAGGCCTGATGCAGCAGGGATTGCTTCAACTCGTCCAGCGCTTCGAGCTTGCGCTGGTAGAGGGCTTCTAGGCGTTGGGTTTCAGTAAGGAACTCGTCGAGCATGGAAACGATTGCTTCTTGTTTTTCAGTGCTTGGAGGGTAGGCGACCGCGAAGTCCTGAATCTGAGCTTTCGTAATGGCCTGTCGTGTTGAGCCTCCTTCTTCGCCAGTCTCAAGTAGTTTGTCTTTGTAGGGTTTTGAGATGAGCAGGTAGTGCAGGAACTCCGGGGTCAGTACGTCAGCCTGTGGGCGAATAATCGAAACGTGTTGATTCACCCGGGCGGGCAGAACATTGTCTGGTGCGAGGCAACAGCGAGCAACTGACGCACCTGTAATGTTCAGCAGTACATCTCGCGACTTAATCTCGACGTTCGCCAAGTCGCTTGCTTGAGCTTCATCTAAAAATGCCAGCTTTGCATACTTGAATCCAAGGTCATGAACGTTGAGGCTACGGATGAGCGAAACACCTTCGCTCTTGTAAGACGCCTCCCCCCCGCGTGGCGTAGCCCCGCTGCCAATCTTGGTAGTAATTGCTTGTAGCCGCTTTTCCACCCACCCCTCACCCGGCTGACTGAAGACGGATTGGAGGTGGCTTTCGAAGAGGGCGCGGGCGTTTTGGCGGTTTTGCTCGGCAGCGGCGCGGGCCGTGGCGATGCCGGCAAAGGCTTTGTCGAGGATGGCGACGATGCGTTGTTGTTCGGGAAGTGGCGGCAGAAGGATGTCGCGGTCTTCCATCGATCCTTTCGACACATGAAGCATGGTCGTGCCAGCACCGCTGTCTTGCTTGATCTGATCCACATCCCACAGGAAGAAGTGGAAAAGGAATTTCTGATCGATCAACGCTGCATCAGGAATGACTTTCCAGATGTGGTAATGAAAAATGACTTTTCCACCAGTCCATACCCGCGGCCCGAAAGATGCAGACCAAGCGTAAAGCAGGTCGCCGAAGTCGCAATACTTCTTGTCTTCAAGTTCCAGATCTGAGTAGTACCAGTGATCGTTGGTGAAAAAATTGCCGACACGAAGTACTGGGTATTTGCCTTCAGGTAGCAACTCAGGTTTGCTGTAGGCCCGCCCGTTGACCAACTCACAAACCTCGCGCAGCTTTCGCTTTTTCCACCCCGCCTTCATAGCATCACCCTGATCGTCGCCAGCACCTCGGCGCTCTCGGCATCCAGCGCGGCGATTTCGTCGAGGATGTCCTGCGGGCGGCGGTGGGTGATTTCCTCGCCGCCGTTCGGGTTCTTCACCGAAAGGTCATAACTCGCCGTGTCGATGCTGGCGGCATCCACGCTCCAGCTCTTGTCCGAGTCGGCAAAGGTTTTCTGCAGCTCGATGAATTCTTGCAAATCCGCATCGTTGAGCGGGTTGGTCTTGCCCATGTTGCGGCCGGGGTCGAGTTGGTAGTACCAGGTCTGGCGGGTGGGTGCGCCTTTCTCGAAGAACAGCACCACGGTCTTGACGCCCGCGCCCTGGAAGGTACCGCCGGGGCAATCCAGAATCGTGTGCAGGTTGCAGCTCTCCAGCAGGAGCTTGCGCAGGCTGACCGAGGCGTTGTCGGAATTGCTGAGAAAGGTGTTCTTGATGACGATGGCGGCACGCCCACCGGCGCGCAGCATCTTGATGAAGTGCTGCAGGAAGAGGAAAGCGGTCTCGCCGGTGCGGATCGGAAAGTTCTGCTGCACTTCGGGCCGCTCCTTGCCGCCGAAGGGCGGGTTGGCGAGGATCACGTCGAAACGGTCTTTCTCCTGCACGTCGGCAAGGTTTTCGGCGAGCGTGTTGGTGTGCAGGATGTTGGGCGCTTCGATGCCGTGCAGGATCAGGTTCATGATCGCGATGACGTAGGCGAGGCTCTTCTTTTCCTTGCCGTAGAAGGTGCGCGTCTGCAGGGTTTCGAGGTCTTTTGTGCCGAGGTTGGGCTGGCTGCTGAGGTAGTCGTGCGCTTCGCACAGGAAGCCCGCCGAGCCGCAAGCGCCGTCGTAGATGCGCTCGCCGATTTTGGGTGCCGTCACGCGGATCATGGCGCGGATCAGCGGGCGCGGGGTGTAGTACTCGCCGCCATTGCGCCCGGCATTGCCCATGCGCTTGATCTTCTCTTCGTACAGCGCGGAAAGTTCGTGCTTCTCGACCTGCGAGCGGAAGCGCAGCTCGTCGATGTGGTCGATGATGTCGCGCAGGGTGTAGCCGCTGCGGATCTTGTTCTTGATCTCGCCGAAGATCTCGCCGATCTTGTACTCGATGGTGGCGGGGCCGCTGGCGCGCTGCTTGAAGCCGTGCAGGTAGGGGAAGAGCTTGCGATCCACGAAGTCGACGAGGTCGTCGCCAGTGAGCGCCGCGTTGTGGTCGAGCTGTCCCGCCGCATCTTTGGGCGCAGCCCAGGTACTCCAGCGGTAGGCGGGGTCGAGGATGAAGCTGTAGGCGCGGCCTTCGAGCGCGGCTTCGTCGGCCTTGTCCTGCTCCAGCCCGTCCAGATACTTGAGGAAGAGCAGCCAGGAGGTCTGCTCGGTGTAATCGAGCTCGGTGGTGCAGCCGCTCTCTTTCCAGAGGGCGTCGTCGATATTCTTGAAGGCTTGTTCAAACATGAACTTCGAGGTTCCTGATGGTAAGGCACGAGGCCAAAGGCGCTTTTTCCCGCTATTTTACTGGCATGAGCCCCTGCAACCAGACAGTAGAGTTTTGGTCATCGGAAGTATGCTCAGGCCGATGACCGGCCCGACGGCTGTCAGCCTTCCCGCAACGCCCGGCGCAATATCTTGCCAACGTTCGTCTTCGGCAACTCGTCGCGGAACTCGACCTGCGTCGGCACCTTGTAGCGCGTCAGGCTCGCCCGGCACAGTGCGATCAACTGCTCGGCCGTCAGCGACGGATCCCGGCGCACGACGAACAGCTTCACCGCCTCGCCGGTCTTCGCGTCGGGCACGCCGATGGCCGCCACGTCGGCAACGCCGGGATGCATCGCCGCCACCTCTTCCACTTCGTTGGGATAGACGTTGAAGCCGGAGACCAGGATCAGATCCTTCTTGCGGTCGACGAGGCGCAGATAGCCGTCGCCGTTCATCACTACCAGGTCGCCGGTACGCAGAAAGCCGTCGGGGGTGAAAACAGCGGCTGTTTCTGCCGCCTGGTTGAAGTAGCCCTGCATCACCTGCGGCCCGCGTACGCAGAGTTCGCCCGTCTCACCGAGCGGCACGTCGTTGCCGTCGTCATCGCGGATCGCCACCTCGGTCGACGGCACGGGCAGACCGATCGCGCCGTTGTACTCGGGCAGGTCGATCGGATTGACGGTCACCGCCGGTGCGGTCTCGGTGAGGCCGTAGGCTTCGATCAGCGCCTTGCCGGTCAGCGCCTTCCAGCGTTCGGCGACCGGTTTCTGCACCGCCGTCCCGCCGCCTAGCGAGACTTTCAGGCGCGAGAAGTCGAGCCGGCAAAAGCGCGCGTCGTTGAGCAGGGCATTGAACAGCGTGTTGACCCCGGTGACGATGGTGAATGGATGACGCGCCAGTTCGGCGACGAACGCCGGGATGTCGCGCGGATTGGTGATCAGCAGGTTGGTCGCACCGACGCGGATCATCAGGAAGCAGTTCGCGGTCATGGCGAAGATGTGATACAGCGGCAACGCCGTGACGACCACCTCACCGTCCTCGCTCACCACCGAGCGCACCCAGGCGTGCGCCTGCAGCAGGTTGGCCAGCATGTTGCCGTGCGTCAGCATCGCCCCCTTGCTGACGCCCGTCGTGCCGCCGGTGTATTGCAGGAAGGCGACGTCGTCGCGCGTCACCGTCACCGGTTCGAAGCGATGGCGCGAACCGGCGGCGAGGCAGTCGCGAAAATCCGTACACGCTTCCAATCGCCACGCCGGCACCTTGCGCAGGACGTGCTTGACGAAGAAATTGATTGCCGGCCCCTTGGGAAAACCGAGCATGTCGCCGAGCCGCGCCATCACCACGTGCCGGATCGCCGTCCCCGGCAAGGCCTGTTCGAGGGTGTGGGCGAAATTCTCCAGGATGACGATGGTTTCCGCGCCGGAATCGGCCAGCTGATGCTGCAGCTCGCGGGCGGTGTACATCGGGTTGCAGTTCACCACGACATAGCCGGCACGCAGGGCGCCGAACATGCAGACGGGGTACTGCAGGAGATTCGGCAGCATGATCGCCACGCGCGCGCCGCGCGGCAGGCGCAGCACCGATTGCAGGTAGGCGGCGAACTGACGCGAGGCTTCGTCCAGCCGGACGTAGGTCAGCGAAGCGCCCATGTTGAGGTACGCCACGCGCTCACGGAAACGCGCCACGCTGCGTTCGAGCAGATCGACCAGCGACCCATACTCGCCCGGATCGATTTCCGCGGGGATGCCGGTCGGGTAGCTCTTCAGCCAGATTTTTTCCATCACTCGACCTCGATCAGCGTCGCATCGGCGAACAGTAGCGCCGCGCGCACCGGCACCTGCGGGAACACGCGCGCCACGGCAGCGCGGTAGGCGGACACCTGGGCACGATAGTCCGGCAACCGCGCCGTATCGCCGCCCGAACTCTTGTAGTCGAGGACCCAGACCGCGTCGTCGAGTTCAACCAGCCGGTCGATGCGCTGCAAGGCCCCCGCGCCATCGGCGATCTCTACCTCGTTCCAGGCGCGCCGGTAACGTTGCGGATCGAAGAACGCCGCCAGATGCCCGGCGGCGAGGAGTCGCTCGGCGACCGGCAGCACGCGCCGATACTCCGCGTCCGCAAAGCCCAGCGCGGCCCACCAATCGGCATCGTCGGCGACGCCTTCGGTGCGGCGCTCCAGCAGGGCGTGCAACAGGATGCCGAAACGCGCGGCGGCGTCCGGAGGCGTGCGCCGCTCGCCGACTGCGGGCAAGGTAGCGGAGGCAACGCCGTCGATGGCGCCTGGCAAATCTTCCGCGACCACCGCAACCGTCGGCAGTTCGTCGCCGTAAGCGAGCTCCGCGTCCAGTTTCTCCAGCGCCGCCTGCAGCCGGCGATACGGCGTCTCGCCGCGCTCCTTGCTGCTTTCGCAACCGCTGGCGATGAATACCTGCCGCGCGCGGGTGATCGCCACGTAGAGGAGATTGAGTTCCTCGCGCCGGGCCGCGGCCGCTTCGGCGTCGAACAGCGGCTGCCGCGCCGCGCCGCGATCGGCCTGACGACCGTAGAAGGAGAGCGAACGCGGCGAGGCGTCTTCCGGCGACCAGTCGACAAGGACGTCCCACGCCTCGCCGTTACGCGGCGATTCGTTGGCGCCGAGCAACCAGACGATCGGCGCCTCCAGTCCCTTGGCGCCGTGGATGGTCAGGATGCGCACGCGCCCGGCATCGGCCTGCTCCGCGGCGATCTCGCCCTCGTCCGGCGCGTCGCTGGCATCGGCGTCGCGCAGGTCGCGCAACTCGTCGATGAAACGCGGCAGGCTCGGATAGCGCCCGCCGTCGATGTCGAGCGCCAGTTGCAGCAAGGCACGCAGATTAGCCTCGACGCCGGCCGCCATCGCCATCGGGACGGCGCTTCGATAGCGCGCCAGCACCTCGCCCTGATGAAAGACGCGGTCGAGCAGATCGTGCGCCGGCAAGCGTCCGGCAACCGCCAGCCACTCGCCGAGCAGCCGCGCCGCCCGCGCCAGCCGGGCCGTTGCGGCATTACCGGCCACCACGCCGAGCAACCTCTGCCACCAGGACGCCTCCGGACGGGCGGCGAGAACCAGCAACTCCTCGTCGCTGCAGGCGAACAGCGGCGAGCGCAGCGCGTGCGCCAGTTTCAGGTTGTCGGCGGGCGTGACGAGGAATTCGAGCAGCGCCACCATGTCGCGCACTTCCAGCGCCGCCAGCAGGCCGCCGCGCGAGCCGGCGTCGAACGGGATGCCGGCAGCCGAAAGAGCGCGCTCGTAGCCGGCGAGATGCGTGCGCGAGCGCACCAGCAACATGATGTCGCCGAAGCGCGCCGGGCGGCGCACGCTCTTCCCGTCCGCCCCCTTGGCGTCGATCTGCCAGGCCTCGCCGCCGCGCCCGACGATCGCGTTGATCCTCGCCGCCAGCGCCTCCGCCTCGCGGGCGCGGCGCAGGTCTTCCGGTTCGATATCGGGCTCGGTCAGCGGATCGCGCAAGCCGACGCGCGCCGGCGCTTCTTCCGCACACTCTTCCGCGTCGAGGTGACCGAACAGCGGCAACAGTTCGACCCGCCCCGGCAGCTTCCCGGCCAGCGAGGCCTGCGCGCGGAACGGCGCGAACTCCGGCACGCCGAGAAAGAGTGCATTGACGACATCGATCACCGGCTTGGCGTTGCGCCGCGTCACGTCCTGCTCGCAGCGCACGGCGTTGAACTCGCGTTCGAGGAACTCGCCGGCGACCGCGAACAGCCGCGGTTCGGCGCGGCGAAAGCGGTAGATCGACTGCTTGGGATCGCCGACGAGGAAGACGCCCGGCCGCGCCGCGTCGGAATACGCCGCCAGCCAGGCGAGCAGGATCTGCCATTGCAGCGGGTTGGTGTCCTGGAACTCGTCGAGCAGCACGTGCTTGTAGCGCGCATCGAGTCGCGCCTGCAGGAACGCCGCCGTCTCGTCGTCGCGCAGCAGTTGCAGCACCCGCCACTCGGCATCGACGAAATCGATCTGGCGCCGCGCCTGCTTGAAGGCGTCGACGTGCGCGAGGAAGGCGGCGAACACGGCGCACGCCTGCCGGTTGAAGGCCAGGATGCGCTCGGCGGTCTGCCGCTCCAGGCAGGCGATCACCCGCTCGCCGAGTTGCGCATGCAGTTCGAGGAAGCGCTCCGCGCCGGCCGGGGTGAAACGCTTGTCGAGCGCCTTGCTCGCCTTGCGTGCCCGCAGCGTGTTGTCCTTGGTCAACAGCACGGCGCGCAGCCCTTCGAAGGCATCCTCGTCATTCCGGCGCACGCCGGAATCCAGCACGGCGCGCAAGCCCCCGGCGACATCCTGGTCGGTCCTCAGGTCGCTCTGTTCAAGAAAGCCGAGATAGGCGTGGAAGTCCAGTTCCCACCCCTCGGCAAAAAACCCGGCGAGCGCCTCGCCCGGATCGCCCGCGTCGAGTTGTTCGCGCAGCGCAGCGACAACATGTTCCGCTATCTCCGACGGTTCGTCGCCGAAGGCCAGCCATTCGCTGCGCCGGTCCAGCGCACGCCGGATCAACCGCCGTGTCGAATCGAGCCCGGCGGCGTCGAGCAGGCCGACGAAGGCCTGCGTCGCTTCGTCCTCCGGTTTCTTGGCCAGTGTGGCGGCGAACGACTGCCAGAGCTCGTCGAACCGCCGCGAATCGGCATCGACCAGCGTCGCCCCGGCCAGATTGGCCGACAGCGGCGCGGCGTCGACGAGTTGCAGAAACCAGCCGTGAAAGGTGTTGACCGTCAGCGCCGGCTGCGCCGCCAGCACGCGCTCGTACAGCCCGCGCGCCGCACGCAGCACATCGCGGTGGGGGGCGACGCCGCGCTCGTCGAGGAAGCCCGCCACCTGCGTGTCGCTACCGGTCGCCAGCAGATGCAGCCAGTCAACGACGCGCTCCTCGATCTCGCGCGCGGCCTTGCGCGTGAAGGTGATCGCGAGGATCTCGCCGGGCGCCACGCCGGCCAGCAGCAAGCGCACGATGCGCGAGGCCAGCAGCCAGGTCTTGCCGCTGCCGGCGCAGGCCTCGACGACGACGCTACGTGCCGGGTCGAGCGCCTGCCGGACCAGACTTGAAGAATTTGTCACTGATGATCGCTCCACTGTTTCACTTCGTCACCTCGCCGCCATTCTCCCCGAAGCCCGGACCGTCGGGCAATGCAGCCAAGGCTGCAGTGCGTGTAGCCGGCAGACGACAGCCTCGCCGCGCGGGGAACCAACGATCTTCCGTCTCGCCGCCTTGTCCACGTCGCCGCAACACGACACGCCGGCCCCGGAAACATCCGTCCGTCACAGCCAACTGACTGATTACACAGGAACTATTCAATCTGGCACGACACATGCTGAAACGCTGGCCGGAGGCCGTCATCCTGCACCGGACAGCCGCCTTCCATTTTTTCATTACTGGAGGTTTTCCATGCTGAATCAAATCAAACAGCAACTCGGCCCGATCATCGTCTGCGCCCTGATCGCCGCAGCCGTTCTCCTGGCGTTCGTTCCGCATTCCCAGGCGCAGAATCCCCCCGCCGCCGTGACACCGGCAGGACAGGCCAGTTTTTCCGTGCTGGACGCCAACCAGGACGGCTTCATCGACAAGAAGGAAGCGGCCGCCAGCGCGCCGGCGGCCAAGGCATTCGGCCTCGCCGACGCAAACAAGGACGGCGTCCTTTCGCCGATGGAATACGCCAAGGCAGCAACGGCGAAAAACTGAGCCTTGCCCGGGGTCGGCATCATGTGCGCCGCCCCCGGCGCAACATCAGACGAACTCCCGGCGACACAACCCGCGCATCTCGCACCACGCGCAGACGCGCTCGACACCGTGCGCCGGCAAGCATGCACCGGCATGCAGCGCGTCGAACGCGGCGACCAGCCGCTGCCCTTGCGCCGCGGCCGCGGCCGTCAGTTCCTCCGCCTCGTCCGCGCTCGACACCGCAACCACCCGCTCGTCGTCGAGCGCCACATAGGCCGCCAGCGAGGCCGCCTGCGCCGCATTACCGTGCATCAGTGCGTAGGCCGGCAGCTGCACGTCGTCCTTGAGCCGGTCGCGAATGACCTTGGCCGTCTGCGTCTTGTAGTCGTAGAGCGCGGAAGCGCCGTCACCCCCTCCGTCGATGCGATCGATGCGCCCGTAGAGTTCGATGCTGCCGCCCTCGGCCAGCGGCAGGACACGGCTGACCTTCGCCTCTGCCTGCGCCCAGCGCCAACCTTCCTTCTCTTTCTCGCGCTGCCAGGCCAGATAGCCCGGCAGGCGCTTTTCCCAGCGCTGGCGCCAGCCGGTGGCCAGAAAATTGTCGGCCACAGCCGGCGCGAACACCTCGGCGACACAGTCCTGCAATGCCTGCAGCGCGGCATCCTCCGACAGCGCGGAGACGCTCGGATGCTGTTGATGGAAGCGTTCCAAGACACGGTGCACCAATTCGCCGTAATCGCTCTTGCCCATTTCCTCGCTGACCTCGTCCATTTCCCCAAGGCCGAGCACATGACGGGCGAAGAAACGGTACGGACAGGCGACGAGGCTGGTGTAGGCGCTGACGGAAACGCGCACCGGTATTCGCGTTGACGGAGCCACCGGCGCCGCGGGCCGCGTCGGCTCAGCCGCGGTGGCGGGGTCCGGCGTCGCCTCGCTGCGGGCCGGCAACGGCCGGCGCAGCAGTTCGTCGCCCCAGGCAAGCTGGTGCAGCGTCGACAGCAGCGACAATTCCGGCGCGAGGAGGTTGGCCTCGCCGTCCTGCATCGACTGCCAGGTAACCGTCACGCGCGGCACGGTGGACAGCAGCAGTTCGAGGTCGCGCTTCAATTCGCGCTCGTCGTCCGCGCGCGTGCGCAGACCGAGTTCGCGGCGCACCGACTGGTTGAAGAAGGCCGCATGCCCGCCCGGCGCAAGTTGCCGGGCATCGCCGCCGAGCAGCAGCGCGGCGTCGAAACGGCGCAGGCAGACGGCATTGAGCGGCGTCACGACGATCGGGCTGGCGATGCTGCTGTCGCGGAAGCTGGCGCCCTCGAACTCGCGATTGAGCCAGTCCCGCCAGGTCGGGAAGGCGAATTCCGCGGTGCTGCCCGCCAGTTCCTGCCCGCGCTTTTCCAGCAGATCGAGCACCGCCTGGCCGGCGATATCATCACGCAAGGGGTCCAGCGCGCCGATCGCATCGAGCGCCTTCGTCAGGCGGCCGATCCAGCGCGACAGGGGCGCCGGCCGGGCATTCAGCAAGGTAGTCGCCGCTTCGATGCGGTCGAGCAGCGCCAGCCCGACGGGTTTCCCCTCGTCCGCCGATTCGAGCAGGCAACGCCGGATGCGCACGATGCCAGCCTTGACCGACGCCCGCCGAATGGCGGCTTCGAGGGCGAAGACGGCGGCCTGGCGTGCGCCCGGCTCGATGTCGGAGAAAACGAACGGCGACTTGCACAAGTCCAGCAGATCACGGTGATAGGCATTGCCCGCCGCCGTTTCGATCAGCGCATCGACCACGGCTGCCGCGCGCGAAGTCGACAACAACCAGCCTGTTTCGTCGCTGACCAGCACGTCTTCGCGTTCGAGCAGCGCGCGCACCCGCCGGGCAGTCAGCCGATCCTGCGCGATCAGGGCGATGCGGCGCAGCCCCGCCTGCAGCCAGTCGCCGACCTGCGCGACGGCGGCCTGTGCCTCGTGCTCGCGGCCGCTGGTCGGGACGAACTGCACGCGGTCACACAGCGGACTTTCGGGAAAACGTTGCGTGATCTCGCGGGCGCGCTCGTACACCGGCGAGGACAGCGCAGCGGGCCAGGCGGCGTCGAGCGTTGCCAGCAGCGGCGTCGGACGGGTTTCGCGTGGCGCGGGATAAACGATCTGCAGCGGCTGCCCCCCGGCGTAACGGCGCAGGAATTCGCGTTCGGCCGCATCGAGCGATTCCCCCGGCGCAGCGTCGAGCAAAACGAAGAGGGGCTGCAGCGATCCGGCCTCGGCAGCCTGCCGCGCCAGTTCGGCGAGGCGCAGGCGATAGACCGCGGCGGCGTCGGGCGCGCCGGCCGCCGCCAGGGCGCGCCAGAGTTCATGCACGACGCGCGCCTCGAACGCCAGCGGCGAGGAATTGCGCAGGGCGTAGGCCTGCTGCAGCTGGTCTGCAAGCTCGCCATCACCGGCCGGCAATGCGACGGCTGCCGCTGTCAGTTCGTCGAACAGCGCCGCCATTTCGGCAGCGATGCCCCACAGCGCCGCCTCGTCGAACCAGCCCTTGCCGCGCAATGCTTCGTAGAGCAGCACGAGGCGCTGGCTGATCGGCAGGGTTTCGGGGATGTCCGCCAGCGGTGCGCCATTCACCCAGTTTTTGAGGGTATCGAAACGGGGCAGCAGCAATGGGGAGGACGATGCGGCCGCCATCCTGACCAGCGCCCCGCGCAATTCAACGGCCATCGGCAAGGCCGGCACCAGCACCCGCAGCGCGGAAAGGTCACCGTCGCGCGCCCACGACGCCGCACCGTCGAGCAGCCGCTGCGCCGCCGCTTCGTAGAACGCCTCGCCGGGCGGCAAGGCGCATGCTGTCAGTTCTGCGGGATCGTGCTCCATCGACAGCGGCAGACTCAACGCTCCAGCTTGTCCAGCTTGTCGGCCACGCCGTTCCAGGCGTCGGCGTCATCCAGCGGCTCCTTGCGCTCGCTGATGACCGGCCAGTTCTTGGCCAACTCGGCGTTCAGTGCGATGAAACCGCGCATGGCATCCGGCACGTCATCCTCGGCATAGATTGCCGAGGCCGGGCATTCGGCTACGCACAAGGTACAGTCGATACACTCCTCGGGATCGATGACCAGGAAGTTCGGCCCCTCGTGGAAACAATCCACCGGACACACATCCACACAATCGGTGTATTTGCACTTGATGCAATTCTCGGTAACGACGTAGGCCATGACGTACCTCTCCATTCCTGACTGATGGCGGGGGGAAGACTATAGCGCAACAGCTTCCTCGACGCGGGCACGAGACGGCGCCCACAACCGCTTCGACACGGTGGATCCCCACCCGTTCAGGAATCTCGGCGCTGCAACAGGTGGCGGAACAGCCAGCTGCGTGGCGGCTCGATACCGGTACGCACGAAAGCGAGCGGACTCGGCTCGAGGAGGAAGCGCCGCTGCAGCTCGCCCTCCCCGCGCTGGCCTGCGAACAGGATCCGGTCGCCGGAAAGCAATTGCATATCTTCCGCCGGCAAGGGGATTTCCTTTTTCTTGCGCAGGAGCAGCAAAGGAACGGCATTGATCCGCTCCGGCGGCTGTTCCGGACTAATCAGCAGGTCACCGATGGTCAGCGGCGGATCGACCTCCGGCGCCAGGGCCTCGCGCAGCCCGGCGTAGGAGGCGAAACAGTCGAACACCCACATGAACGGCACCTTCTCGCCGACATGCCGTTCGAGCAGTTCGCCGGTCCGCCGCGCCATGTCCCCGGTGTCCTCGTCGAGGTACTTGAGGAAGCGGATCAGCAGCGGCGAGGTCAGCAACTGGCGCGCCTTGTGCGAGACGACTTCTGCCTTGACGAAACGCAGGTTGGCCATCGACGCGTCGATCAGGCTGGCGTTGGCGACGTTGGCCTGCCGGATGACGACGTACACCTCGGGGTTGATCGAACGCGCGCGCGTGACTGTCGCCAGATTCAGCGCATCGCTCTCGGTGCACACGACGATGCCTACCGCCTTCCTGACCTCGGCGGCGACCATCTCGCGGGTCACACCCGCCTGGTACTGCAGCGCCGCCGCCTCGCCCTGCTTGCGCGCGTCGAGTTCGATCAGCGACGAAGTCACGCCGGCACTGCCCAGCGCGGAAACGAAGTACTCGGCAAAACTGCCGGAGCCGAAGACGACCCAATGCCCCTTCGGCAGGTTGAGCGGTTCGGGACGCACGCCACCCGGCAAACCGGACAGCCACTCGATCACCCGCAGGCGCTCGGGCGACCCCATGTCCAGGTTGATGTTGTTGGCAAAACTCTGGAACGGGTTGATCAGCTCGATGTTGCGGAACGACTCGAGGTTGGCCTGGGCGATCGGGGTGTGCACCCGGGCGATGATGCGCAGCGACGGATTGAGCACCGTCCCGCCGATGGCGACGGACTGATTGTTGTCATCGTTCCCGGCAAGCGCCACCATTGCCATGCACCGGCGATGGGTCACGCCCGCATCGACAAGCACATCCGGCAGACGCCCGTCGGCGGCGAGAAACAGCGGGGTGTAATGAAACTCCTCGATCTCGATGCGCGCGGCCCGTTCCGCCCGCATTTCGACGATCACCATGCGCTGCCCCATGCGATCGAGCATCCGCGCCAGCATGATGCCGCTCTGCCCGTAGCCGACGATCAGGACAAACGGTTCCTGCAACGCCGCCACGCGCAAGGCGAAGCGCCGGCGCGCCACCGCGTCGCGCAGCGTCTGGTCCTGCGAAAGGTGAAAGATGCTGCCGAGCGCGTAGGCCCAGGCCACCACGCACAGGTAGATGCAGACGATCGTCCAGGCGCGCTGCGGATCGGAGAAGGTGTGCGGCAGTTCGCCGAAGCCGATCGTCGTCGCGGTATAGCTGATGAAATAGAGCGCGTGGAAAAAGCCGATGCGGACGACATTCCCGTTTTCGTCGACACCGGGAATCAGCACCAGCCCCCACACCGACACCGCGTAGGCGATGATCAGGACGATCAGCGGCCGGCGCAGCCGGCGCAGGATGACGAAAAGAACTTCGTTCACGCGTCGCCCTCGCGATTCAGCGGGTCTGGCGCAAGGTCTCGCTGATCAGCAGAATCACCGAAATGAGATTGGCCACAAGCGCGCCGCCGCTGAGCGACACGACGGTCGACATCGTCTCTCCGGTCATCGCCAGGTCGTTGATGTTGACCTGCCAGGCCCAGAAGCACGACGCCGCCAGCAATTGCAGCATGGCCACCATGCTGGTCGCCAGGTGGGTCGCCCCGATGTGGGTGCGATCGCCGAACTTCATGACCAGGGCGATCAGATTGACGACGACCGCGGCGAACAGGTGGCCGGCGTCATGAACTTTCACGTTGTCGATTTCGCCGATGAAAAAACCGAAATTCAGCGTACAGGCAAAAATGACAAAAAACCCGAAGATGACTTTTTCCAGATTCATCGCGACTCCCCGCACCAGAAGTGTTGTATTTCCGCCGATCATACGGAGTCGGTAATGGGCTGTAAATCGCGGGCAACGAAGGATTGACGCGCGATGCAGCGCCCGCGACCGCAATCCTGCCAAAAGCTTCCGGCGCTTCCAAAGGCATTTTTTTTTAGCTAGGATAGAACTTCATCCGGGCAACGCCCCTCTACTTTACCCATTCCCACGACTACACCCACGAGGCATTCGATGAGTGAACACATCCATTACGTCACCGACGACACCTTTGCTGCTGAGGTTCTGCAGGCCACCCAGCCGGTCCTGCTCGACTTCTGGGCCGAATGGTGCGGCCCCTGCAAGATGATCGCCCCGATTCTCGACGAAATCGCCGGCCAGTATGCCGGCCGCCTGAAGGTCGCCAAGCTGAACATCGACGACAACCCGACGACGCCGGCCAATTTCGCCGTGCGCGGCATTCCGACGCTGATGCTGTTCAAGAACGGAAATGTCGAAGCCACCAAGGTCGGCGCACTCTCCAAGTCGCAACTCACGGCCTTTATTGACAGCCACCTGTAAACTGGCTAACCTCCGCCTGGAAGTCGCGGCCCCCTCCCAATAACAGAGAGACAATCAGGCCCGGCCCCGCTTTCAGGCGTTGATTTCCGTCACGACCCGATCGAGACACAGCAGCAAAATTCCCGGCATCACCCAAACCTCACACCCGCATTCCCGTTCGCGTCGTTCGCGCAACGACTCCGGCATCCCCGGCTATCCTTACTCATACTCCGCTCATGCATTTATCCGAACTAAAAGCCCTTCATGTCAGCCAGTTGCTCGACATGGCCGTCGCCAATGACATCGAAGGTGCCAACCGGCTGCGCAAACACGAACTGATCTTCGCCCTGCTGAAGAACCAGGCGAAGAAAGGGGAAACCATCTTCGGCGACGGCACGCTGGAAACCCTGCCCGACGGCTTCGGTTTCCTGCGCTCGCCGGACACGTCGTATCTGGCCAGCACGGACGACATCTACGTCAGCCCGAGCCAGATCCGCCGCTTCAACCTGCATACCGGCGACACCATAGAGGGCGAGATCCGCACGCCGAAGGACGGCGAACGCTACTTCGCGCTGGTCAAGGTCGACCGGATCAACGGCGAGCCGCCGGAAGCGTCGAAGAACAAGATCCTGTTCGAAAACCTGACGCCGCTGCACCCGGATCAGCACATCAAGCTGGAGCGGGAAATTCGCGGCGAGGAAAACACCACCAGCCGCATCATCGACATCATCTCGCCGATCGGCAAGGGCCAGCGCGGCCTGCTGGTCTCCAGTCCGAAGAGCGGCAAGACGGTGATGATGCAGCATATCGCCCACGCCATCACCGCCAACCACCCCGACATCAACCTGATCGTCCTGCTGATCGACGAGCGCCCCGAGGAAGTCACCGAAATGACCCGCTCGGTGCGCGGCGAAGTCGTCGCCTCGACCTTCGACGAACCGGCCACCCGCCACGTCCAGGTCGCCGAGATGGTCATCGAAAAAGCCAAGCGTCTCGTCGAGCACAAGAAGGACGTCGTCATCCTGCTCGACTCGATCACCCGCCTTGCGCGTGCCTACAACACCGTGCAGCCGGCCTCCGGCAAGGTCCTGACCGGCGGTGTCGATGCCAACGCGCTGCAAAAGCCGAAGCGCTTCTTCGGCGCCGCACGCAACATCGAGGAAGGCGGCTCGCTGACGATCATCGCCACGGCGCTGATCGACACCGGCAGCCGGATGGACGACGTGATCTACGAGGAATTCAAGGGCACCGGCAACATGGAGATCCACCTGGATCGCCGCATGGCCGAAAAGCGCGTCTACCCGGCGATCAACGTCAACCGTTCGGGCACCCGTCGCGAGGAACTGCTGCTGATGCCCGACGTATTGCAAAAGATGTGGGTCCTGCGCAAGCTGCTGTACAACATGGACGATCTCGAGGCGATGGAATTCCTGCTCGACAAGATCAAGGCCACGAAGACCAACAACGAATTCTTCGACTCGATGCGTCGCTGATTTCACACGGCTTCCTGTTGTTTCCTGTCGTTTCGATTGCCAAGCAACGAAAAAACAAGGATAATCCCGCGTTCTCCGGAGCCGGCCACCGACGCAACATTCGTTTGTATCGAGCCGGCTAGATTTGACCAGAAGGAATTTCAAGATGAAATCCGATATCCATCCCGATTACAACGAAATCGACGTTACCTGCTCCTGCGGCAACACCTTCAAGACGAAGTCGACGATGAAGAAAGCACTTCACGTCGAAGTCTGCTCCGCCTGCCATCCGTTCTACACCGGCAAGCAGAAGATCATCGACACCGCCGGCCGCGTCGAGAAGTTCAACAAGAAATACGGCACCAAGGCCAAAGCGGCCTGAGACAACGCCAAGGCGAGTTTGCGGACTCGAAAAAAAGGCAGCCCCGGGCTGCCTTTTTTGTTTGAGCGACAAATCAGCCAACCGCACTAGCCATGCCCTTCCTCGAAGAAAAACAACGTTCTCGCGTGATAACCCTGCCGCCCAGCGGCTGGGTGCTGACCCTGCTGCTCGTCGTTTACATCTTCACCGGCCTGATCGGCCACGACCCCTGGAAGCACGACGACGCGATTTCGATCGGCATCGCCTACGACATCGCCAAACACGGCAACTGGCTGACTCTGGAACTTGCCGGAAGACCCTATCCCGACGCGCCGCTCTACTACTGGATTGCCGCGACGCTCGGCCGACTGTTCTCTTGGTTGCTGCCGTTCCACGACGCCGCCCGACTGGCCAGCGGCATCTTCACCCTGCTGACGCTTGAGTTCATCCAGCTGGCTGCGCGGGAACTGCACGGCAAGGAACGGGCGGCGGCCGCACCGTTGATTCTCGCCGGCAGCATCGGCTTCCTGTTCCATGCGCACGAGGCCCAGCCGATGCTCGCTGCGCTCACCGCGCACGCAGCCGCGTATTGGGGACTCGCCTTGCTGCCCCGCGCCCGCTGGCGTGCGGGAGCGATTTTCGGCGGCGCGCTCGCCTTCGGCTTTATGGTAAACGGCCTGCTGCCGATCGTGACGCTCGTACCCGTTGCCGTCATCGCCCTGGCCAGATCCGACTCTCCTCAGGCCGACGCTGGCGCACTTCTGGCGGGAGTGCTCGCCGGCGCGATCCCCTGCGGCCTCTGGCTGGCGGCGGTCAATAACGTTTCTCCGGAGTATCTGACCAGCTTCTTCCAGGCGGAAATCACGGCGCTCTCCCGCCCCGTCACTCCGGCGACCAACCTCTCGCGTTATCTCGGAGTGCTGCCCTGGTACGCCTGGCCCGCGCTGCCGCTTGCCGCGTGGGCGCTATGGAGCAAGCGCAAGATGCTGGGAGCGCGCGAGATCGCCATCCCGACTATATCGTTCTTCACCATCCTGGCCATTCTGGTGAGCTTTGTCGGCATGCGCAGCGCAACCGCCTTGCTCCTGCTGCCTCCACTGGTTTTGCTCGCCGTTCCCGGTTCCGGATCACTGCGGCGCGGCGCGGCGAACGCCTTCAACTGGTTCGCGATGACTACCTTCACCCTGTTCGCGGCAATTGCCTGGATCGGCTGGAGTGCGCTGGTCTTCGGCTGGCCGGCACGACTGGCGCAACGGGCCACCCACCTGCATGCCGGATTCGTCGGCGGATTCGACGCCCTGGCATTCTGCTTTGCGCTGGTATTCACCGGCGTCTGGTTCTGGATGATCGTCACGACGCCACGTTCGCCGATGCGCAGCATCATGCACTGGATGGCCGGCCTGACCCTGTTCTGGCTTCTCCTGGCCAGCCTGTGGATGCCGTGGATCGACTACGGAAAAACCTTCCGCGACGTGTCAGCATCACTGAAAAAGGAACTGCCGGCCAAGCTCGACTGCGTTGCCGGCGCCAACCTCCCACTCGCCTTCCGCGCCTCTCTCGATTATTTCGAGGCCATCCGCACGCTGCCGCAAAAGAGCGACGAGGCGGCCAAATGCTCGTGGTTGCTGCTTCAGGGCATCGTTCGGGATTCTGACGGCCTTGCCGCCTCAGGCTGGAAAGAAGTGTGGAGCGGAAACCGGCCAAGCGACCGGCGCTCGAGCGATAAATTTCACCTCTTCAAGCGCGCCCGCAAGGCCAACCCGCCACCCAGCCTGACCAACCTCGAAGCGGAAACTCCACCGCCCGACGCGCTGACACCGACCCGCATCCCGGCAGAGTAACTCGCAACCCCGCGACTGAAACCGCCGTCGCGTTTACAGGCGGATAAAGTGATCGCGGTAGTACTTCAACTCCTCGATCGACTCGCGGATATCGGCCAGCGCCGTATGCGCCGACTCCTTCTCGAAGCCCTTGGCCACCTCCGGCGTCCAGCGCCGGCATAGTTCCTTCAGGGTACTGACGTCGATGTTCCGGTAGTGGAACCAGTCCTCCAACACCGGCATGTAACGCGCCATGAAACGCCGGTCTTGGCCGATCGAGTTACCGCACATCGGGCTGATGCGCTTGGCCACATACTCCTGCATGAACGCCAGCGCAGCCGCTTCGACCGCCGCCTCGTCGAGCGTCGAGGCACGGACCCGGTCGATCAGGCCCGACTTGCCATGCGTGTTCTTGTTCCAGTCATCCATTGCATCGAGAACGTCGTCCGGCTGATGCACCGTCCAGACCGGCGACTCGGCGACCGTTACGAGATTACCGTCAGTGACGATCATCGCCATCTCGATGATGCGATCACGCTCCGGCTCGAGGCCGGTCATTTCCATGTCCAGCCAGACGAGATGATTTTCGCTCTGTGCCATATAATCGGTCCCTCTCGAAAAACCCGCATTCTGGCACAGCTTGATGCTCAACTCCCCCAACTCTTTTTCCGTCGTCTTCCTCGCCGCGCTGGCCCTGATGATCACGCTGCGCCTCTGGCTCGGCCAGCGCCAGATCACGCACATCCTCCGGCATCGCGAAGCTGTCCCTTCGCAGTTCGCCGAGCGCGTCTCGATTTACGCACACCAGAAGGCCGCCGATTACAGCGTCACCCGCACCCGCTTCGGACGCCTCGGGCTGGCCGTGGAAGTCGCCGTCCTCCTCGCCTTCACCTTCGGCGGCGGACTGCAACTTCTGCACGATTTCTGGTCGGCACGGCTCGACGGGCTCAGCTACGGCGTGGCGTTGATCGTCAGCGTGATGACGATCTCCGGCCTCATCGACCTGCCCCTGTCGTTGTACACGCAGTTCGTCATCGAGGAGCGCTTCGGCTTCAACCGGATGACCCTGCGCCTGTTCTTCGCCGACCTCGCCAAGCAGCTCGCACTGGGGCTCATCATCGGCATCCCGGTGTTGCTCGCCGTGTTGTGGCTGATGGCGCAGATGGGCGCGAACTGGTGGCTTCACGTCTGGCTGTTCTGGTGCGGCTTCAACCTGCTGATCCTGTTCATCTACCCGGCGTGGATCGCGCCGCTGTTCAACAAGTTCACTCCGCTGGAGGACGCCGCGCTGAAGCAGCGCATCGAGGCCTTGCTCACCCGCTGCGGCTTCGCCAGTTCCGGGCTGTTCGTGATGGATGGCTCGAAGCGTTCCGCGCACGGCAACGCCTACTTTACCGGCTTCGGCAAGACCAAGCGCATCGTCTTCTTCGACACCCTGCTCGGGCGCCTGCAGCCCGAGGAAGTGGAAGCCGTACTCGCGCACGAACTGGGGCATTTCCGCCATCGGCACATCGTCAAGCGCATCGTGATGATTTTCGCCATGACGCTGCTGCTGCTCTACGCCTTGGGGCAACTGATGACCACCGACTGGTTCTTCGCCGGCCTCGGGGTCTCCGAAGCCTCCGCACACAACACGGCTATGGCGCTGATCCTCTTCTTCCTTACCGTTCCGGTCTTCACCTTCATCGCCACACCGCTGGCCAGCCTGCTGTCCCGGCGCCACGAATACGAGGCCGACCGCTACGCCGCCGAACACGCCTCCGCCGCCGATCTGGTGCAGGCGCTGGTCAAGCTGTACGAGGACAACGCCGCGACCCTGACGCCGGATCCGCTGCACTCCCTGTTCTACGACTCGCATCCGCCCGCCGCGCTGCGCATCGCCCGCCTGACCGCGTCCACGTGAAGCTCGAAGGCACCGTCGTCGCCGCGCACGGCCGGCACTATCTCGTCGAACTGGTCGACGGTAGCCCCCTTCCCTGCTTTCCGCGCGGCAAGAAGAGCGATCTGGCCTGCGGCGACCGCGTCACCGTCGCGCGCAGCGGCGATGCGCAGGGCGTCATCGAGAGCGTGCTGCCGCGGCAGACGCTGCTCTACCGCTCGAACGAGTTCCGGCAGAAACTGATTGCCGCGAACGTCACGCAGATTGTCATCGTCGTCGCCACCGAGCCGTCGTTTTCCGAAGAACTGATCACCCGCTGCCTGGTCGCCGCCGAGAGCCAGGACATCCGCGCGCTGATCGTGCTGAACAAGTGCGACCTGAACGAGCGGCTGCCGCGGGCCGAAGCAACACTCACCCCGTTTGCCCGGCTCGGTTATCCGCAACTGCATCTCTGCGCGAAGACCAGCGTCGGGCCGCTGCGTCCGCTGCTGGCCGGGCAGACCAGCGTCCTCGTCGGCCAGTCGGGCATGGGTAAGTCGACGCTGGTCAACGCCCTGATCCCCGACGCCAACGCCCGCACCCGCGAGATTTCCGAGGCGCTCGACTCGGGCAAGCACACCACCACGCACGCCACGCTGTACCGCATCGACGCAGAGTCCGCCCTCATCGACTCGCCCGGCCTGCAGGAATTCGGCCTGCACCACCTGTCGGGCGGCGAACTTGAACACGGGTTCCGCGAGTTCCGTGAGTTTGTCGGCCAGTGCCGCTTCCGCAATTGCCGGCACGACAAGGAGCCGGGATGTGTCATCCGCGAGGCCGTCGAATCCGGGCAGATCAATGCCGGACGCTACGCCAGCTTCCTCACGCTTTTCCGGGAAACCGGGCGATAACACTTCGATGCCCCGAACTGCGAGCAAAAGCTGCGAACCTTCGCTGCATCGTGGTAAGCTGTCCCGCCCTTCAGATTGAAACAGTTTCATACGCACAATGGATACGCCCGTCACGACACCGGCACACGACGCCCGCACTCTGCTGAAAACGCTGCAGGAGCGTTTCCAGGTCTTCCGCGACTTCCAGCCGCTCGCCATCGGCATCGACAAGCAGCTGCACGCGGCCGATGCCGGGCTCAACCGCAAGGTTCTTCGCCTCGCGCTCGGCATGCATACCAACTCGTACCGCTACCTGAAGTCGATGGAGAAGGCGACGCAGCGTTTTAATCTCGATGGCACGCCCAGCGCCGAGGTTCCGGAAGAGCATCGCAAGCACGCCGCCGACATCCTGCGCGAACGCTTCAAGAAGGAAGTCGCCCGGCGCAAGGCGCAGAAGGAAGCCGAAGCGGCGGAGAAACAGCGCACCGAGAAGCTGAACCAACTGATGCAGAAGTTCGGCAAGAAAAACTGAGACGGCCGCTGAGACGGGCCGGCTACTCGGGCGGCTTGCCGAAGCGCAACTCGCTCTGCTTCGCAGTATCCCAGTCCGCAATAAGGCGCCACGCGCGTGAGTTGTCCTCCAGCACCGCGTGCCAGCGCCCGGCAATGTCGACGGTAAGCGGCGCCAAGTAGAGTCCGCGTTCGTCTGCCAACGCCAGCCGGAACGACTGGTCGAGACCGCTCCGTGTCGGGTGCGACAGCGTCAACTGCAACGTCTCCGGCGCTTTCGCCAATCGCCCCGGCTGCAGCGAGACCCGGACAAGACGGCGCACCGGATCAATCGAGAGCACCGCCGTCATTCTCAGCGCTACCGCCTGCCGGTCGCGCGCCGTCACCTGATTGATCGCCAGACCCTGCTTGTAATAGTCGTCCGCGACCAGCCCGTCGTTGCTGCGCAACGCCAGCCAGACGGTGATCGCTGCCGCGACGATCACGATGAACGGCCCGGCCATCAGCAGCCAGGGCCACCGATGCCGGTACCAGGGAGCGGAGGGAGCAATGGGTGAACGCAATGGCGTCATGGCATGTAGAAGGTTGATTTTTCCTGAACGGCGATACGGTCGTTCTCAAGGGCGCGCACGTCGAAGACGATCTTGTTCGACCCCTTCGGCGCCACCCCATCCTTGACCGACGCCACCACGACGAAGTTCCGGTTCGACGCCGCGGGAACCTCCAGCGTCGTCTCGCCGACGATCTTGATTCCGTCGATCCCCACGACAGCAACCGCGTAGCGATGCGGCGTCTCGTCGGTATTCATCACATGCAACCGGAAGACGTTCTCGATCTGCTCGTCATCGGCCTCGCGATACAGCATCGCCCGGTCGCGGATGACATCGACCTTGAGCGGCAGGCGGGTGGCCAGACTCCATAGCGTGGCGCCGACGAGCAGGAGCAGGATCGCGGCGTAGATCAGGGTGCGCGGCCGCAGCAGATGGGCGAGGATATCGCGGCCGGAATAATGGCGCGCCAGCGCGTTTTCCGTCGAATAGCGGATCAGGCCGCGAGGAAGCTTGACCTTGTCCATCACCTCGTCGCAGGCGTCGATGCACGCGGCACAGGCGATGCATTCAAGCTGCAGCCCCTTGCGGATGTCGATGCCGGTCGGGCAGACCTGCACGCACAGGCCGCAGTCGATGCAGTCGCCCTGGCGGATCGCCGGATCGGCGTTCTTGCGGCGCGGGCCGCGCGGCTCGCCACGTTCCGGGTCGTAGCCGATGATCAACGTGTCCGGGTCGAACATCACGCTCTGGAAACGCGCGTAGGGGCAAAGGTACTTGCACATCTGCTCGCGCATGAAGCCAGCCATCAGGTAGAGGAAGCCCGAGTAGAAGCAGATCCAGAAGATCTCCCAACCGCCCAGCGTGAACGCACCGACGGACGCCACGAGTTCGCGGATCGGCGTGAAATAGCCGACGAAGGTAAATCCGGTCCACAACGCGACCACGCCCCAGAGCACGTGCTTGACCAGTTTCAGCCGGAACTTGCGCGCCGACGGGGGCTGGGCGTCGAGCTTCATCCGTGCCGGTCGATCGCCCTCGACCTTCCGCTCGATCCACATGAAGATCTCGGTATAAACCGTCTGCGGGCAGGCGTAGCCGCAGAACAGGCGCCCGCCGATGGCCGTGACCAGGAACAGCAGATACGCCGAAATCACCAGCAGGACGGCGAGGTAGATCGCGTCCTGCGGCCAGAAGACCATCCCGAAGATGTAGAACTTGCGCTCGACCAGATGGAAGAGCACGGCCTGCCGGTCGCCCCAGTCGAGCCAGCACAGCCCGTAGAACAGCGCCTGGGTGGCCCACACCATGATCCAGCGCCAGTTGTTGAACAGCCCGCGGACGCTGCGGGCATAGACCTTCCGCCGTTTTTCGTAGAGACCGGTCGTATTGACCGGTTGGGGTTGGGGCGTAGCCGTCTTGTTCATGAGGACGCTCTGTACCGAGTTGCCGAAAAAGGTTCGGGCGGCAGGGTGAAGCCGCCCGAACGTTAGCCGCTTATTTCCCGGCCGCCCCCGAGCTCAGGCCGAGCACGTAGGCCGCCAGCACGTGAATCTTCGCTTCGCCGAGGAAGTCCTTCCACGCCGGCATCTGGTTGTTTCGCCCGTTGACGATGGTCTCGACGATCTTCGCCTCGGCACTGCCGTAGAGCCAGACCCTGTCGGTCAGGTTCGGCGCACCGAGCGCCGCCATGCCCTTGCCTTCCGGCCCGTGGCAGGCGATGCACACCGCGCCGTAGCGCTCCTTGCCCTTGGCCGCCAGTTCGGCGTTATGCGAAAGGCCCGAGAGCGAACGGACGTAGCTGGCGATCTCCTTGGCGCCCGCCTCGCCGCCCACGGCGTCGGGGTTGCCGCCGTACGGCGGCATCATGCCGATCCGCCCGTTGGTGATCGTTTCGACGATCTGCTCCGGCTCGCCGCCCCACTGCCAGTCCTTGTCGGTCAGGTTCGGATACCCCTTGTCGCGCGAACCCTGTGCCGTCGCACCGTGGCATTGCATGCAGTAGGTCTGGTAGAGGCGCCCGCCCATCTCCATGGCGTCCTTGTCAGCCGCCACCGTCGCCAGATCCATCTTCAGGTATTTCTCGAACAGCGGCCGGATTTCCGCCTCAACGCGCTCGACCTCCTTCTTGTGCTCATTGGCCGTGCTCCAGTTGAACACGCCAGGGAAACGCCCGAGCGCCGGATAGAGCGCAACATAGACGAGAGCGAAAACAACGGTGGCGTAAAACAGCCACATCCACCAGCGCGGCAACGGATTGTTGTATTCCTGCAGCGTCTCGTCCCAGACGTGGCCGGTGGTATCGGTGGTTGGCCCGCCGCGCCGCGCCAGGCTCTGCGTCCACAGGAAGACGGCACAGGCGACGATGCTGATCAGGACGATCAGGACGATGTACCAGTTCCAGAACTCATTCACAAAGTCGCTCATGATGTTTTCCTTTGTCCCTCACCGGAAGAAAGCCCGCGTTCAGCGCGCTCGGCCTCGACGTCCGAAAACGGCAGATTGGCGGCTTCCTCGAAGCGTTTCTTGCTACCCCTGTAGCCGTAGGCCCACCAGACGATGCCGAGAAAGGTGATGAACGAGATCACCGTCACCGCGGAGCGCAAGTCGTTGATGTTGATGTCCATGGCCTAGCGAACGCCCTTCAGTTCAAGCCCGAGGCCCTGCAGGTAGGCAATCAGCGCGTCCATCTCCGTCTTGCCTTCCAGCTCCTTGGCGGCGCCGGCGATTTCTTCGTCCGTGTAAGGCACGCCGACCTTGCGCAGGGCTTCCATCTTGGCCGCAATTCCAGCCGAATCCGCGGGAGTTTTTGCGAGCCAGGCAAACGCCGGCATGTTCGACTCGGGAACCACGTCGCGCGGGTTGTTCAGGTGCGCGCGGTGCCACTCGTCGGAATAGCGGCCACCGACCCGGGCGAGGTCGGGCCCGGTACGCTTCGAGCCCCACTGGAACGGATGGTCATAGACGAACTCGCCGGCCACCGAATAATGGCCGTAGCGCTCGGTCTCGGCACGGAACGGGCGGATCATCTGCGAATGACAGAGGAAGCAGCCCTCGCGGATGTAAATGTCGCGCCCGGTCAGGCGCAAGGGACTGTAAGGCTTCAAGCCCTCGACCGGCGTCGTCGTCGATTTCTGGAAAAACAGCGGCACAATCTCCAGTAAACCGCCGACGCTGACCACCAGGACGGTCAGGACGATCAGCAGGGCCAGGTTGCGTTCGATCGAATCGTGGGTCAGTTTCATTTTCCGATTCCCCTTCTCAAGCGTGATGTCCCGCAGGCAACAGGACGGGCGCATCCTCGATCTTGCCGCCGGCCATCGTCTTGACCATGTTGTAGGCCATGATCAGCATCCCGGACAGGAACAGCACGCCGCCCATCAGGCGGATACCCCAGAACGGGTAGGACACCTTGACCGATTCGACGAAGCTGTAGGCCAGCGTGCCGTCGGCATTGACCGTGCGCCACATCAGGCCTTGCATCACGCCCGAAATCCACATCGAGGCGATGTACAGCACGATGCCGATCGTCGACACCCAGAAATGCACGGTGATCAGCTTGACGCTGAACATCTCCGGCTTGCCGAACAGGCGCGGCAGCAGGTAGTAGATCGAGCCGATGGAGATCATCGCCACCCAGCCGAGCGCGCCGGAATGCACGTGGCCGATCGTCCAGTCGGTGTAGTGCGAGAGGGCGTTGACCGTCTTGATCGACATCATCGGCCCTTCGAACGTGGACATCCCGTAGAACGACAGCGAGGTGATCAGGAACTTCAGGATCGGGTCGTCGCGCAGCTTATGCCAGGCGCCGGAGAGCGTCATGATGCCGTTGATCATCCCGCCCCACGACGGCGCCAGCAGGATCAGAGAGAAAATCATGCCCAGCGACTGCGTCCAGTCCGGCAGCGCCGTGTAGTGCAGATGGTGCGGGCCGGCCCACATGTAGGTGAAGATCAGCGCCCAGAAGTGCACCACCGAGAGGCGGTAGGAATAGACGGGGCGCTCGGCCTGTTTCGGCACGAAGTAGTACATCATCCCGAGGAAGCCGGCAGTCAGGAAGAAGCCGACCGCGTTGTGCCCGTACCACCACTGGATCATCGCGTCCTGCACCCCGGCGTAGGCGGAGTAGGACTTGGTCAGCGACACCGGTATCGCCGCGCTGTTGACGATGTGCAGCAGCGCGACAGCGAGAATGAAACCGCCGTAGAACCAGTTGGCGACGTAGATATGCGACACCTTGCGCTTGAAGATCGTGCCGAAGAAGACGACCGCGTAGGCGATCCAGACGGCGGCGATGAGGATGTCGATCGGCCACTCCAGTTCCGCGTATTCCTTGCCCTGCGTCATCCCGAGCGGCAAGGTGATGGCCGCCAGGACAATCACCAGCTGCCACCCCCAGAAGGTGAAGGCCGCCAGCTTGTCGCAGAAAATGCGGGTATGGCAGGTACGCTGCACCACGTAATACGACGTCCCCATCAAGGCACAACCGCCAAAGGCAAAAATGACGGCGTTGGTATGCAACGGGCGCAGCCGCCCGAAGTGCAGGAAGCCGAGATTGAGATCCGGCCAGACCAGCTGGGCCGCGATGATCACGCCCACGAGCATCCCGACGATGCCCCAGATCACCGCCATCACGGTGAATTGCCTCACCACCTTGTAGTTGTACGCCGACTGAGTATCCGCCATGGACCCACCTCATCAGTATCGAAGGAACCGGCGTATGCCGCGCACGACACCCGCCTTGAGAAACTATAGCCCGCCCGCTGTTGTTTTTTTGACTTCTGCATTCCCGGACGTGAAAAACCACTCCACCAGAAGTGCCATTGGCGAATCTTGATTGACCTGAATCAAACCGTCAACTCACCCGCCAGCAGCGTTTTCGTTGTTAGAGCTCGTTGCCGTCGGCAATTATCGCAATTTGCGATAAAAATTGACATACATCAATTGCAATTGGCAACATAGAATGCAATTCCATCCACCACCTGTGGTTTTTTGACAACCTGTCCGTGAAAGAACTGAGAATCTGCACCGCCTGGCGCGGCAACGCCGACTGCCTGGCCTGCGACGGCCACGAAAACGCCTTCTTCGCCGGGCTGCCGCCCGACGCCGTCGCGGGCCTGGACGTCGACGTGCACAACGTTGCCTTTTCGTCCGGCGAAACGCTCTACCCGGCCGGCACGCGGGCCGACCATCTCTGGGTACTGCGCACCGGCGCGGTCAAGCTGCTGGCCACGGCCTTCGACGGCGAGCAACGCATCGTGCGAGTGCTGAAACCGGGCGACATCGCGGGAATCGAGGGCTTGCTGGCAGGTAACTACGCACACACCGCGGTCAGCGTCGGCGAGGTTCACGCGTGCCGAACGCCGCTCCGCGCCGTGCAGCGCCTCTGCCTTGCCCAGGCCGGTTTCCAGTGGAGTCTGATGCAGCGCTGGCACGCCTCGGTGCGCGACGCGGAACAGTGGCTGGTGGACATGACCAGCACCGGCGCCACCGCCCGCGTGCGCATGGCGCGCCTGCTGCTCCGCCTGCGCGACGGCGAAAGCAACCGCATCTACAACTTCAGCCGCGAGGATCTCGGCCTGATGCTCGGCACGACGGTCGAGACCGCCAGCCGGATCATCGCCGCCTTCCTGCGCGAACGCCTGCTGGTCAAACGCGAACCGGCCGACGGCTTTTACGACGCAGACCTCGTGCGGCTTGAGATGGTCGCACGGGAAAACTGAAATCCCGTCACTCCTCCGACTTGTCCGGCTGAACCTTGTCGTTATCCATCAGGACGCGATGTCCTGGCCCTTCGAGGTCGTCGTACTGACCGCTGCGCAACGACCACCAGAACGCCGCGCCGATGACAAACACCAGAACCACGGACAGCGGGATCAGCAGATACAGGATTTCCATCGCCGCTCACCCCTTTCCCGGCTTCTGCAGACGCAGTGAATTGAGCACCACCAGCAGCGAACTGCCGGACATGCCGATGCCGGCCATCCACGGCGTGACCCAGCCGACCATCGCCAGCGGCAGTGCCACGACGTTGTAGCAGAACGCCCAGACGAGATTCTGCCGGATGACGCGCAGCGTCCGGCGCGCCAGCCGGTAGCCGTGTGACAGATGCGCCAGATTCTCCGACAACAGGACCATGTCGGCTTGCGTGCGCGCCAGTTGCGAGCCGCCGCCCATGGCCACCGAGACCTGCGCGCGGGCGAGCACCGGCGCATCGTTCACCCCGTCGCCGACCATCGCCACCACCGCCCCCCGTGCCTGCAGCGCTTCGACGTACGCATGCTTTTCCTGCGGCGTCGCTCCGGCGCGCACCGCGTCGATGCCCAGCGCCTCGGCGACCCGCGCCGCCACCGGAGCGGCGTCGCCCGTAAGCAAAGCCACGCGGCGCCCAGCCGCGCGCAATTCGGCGATCATTGCCGCCGCCTCGGGGCGAACCGCATCGCCGAAGCGGAACAGCGCCAGCCAGCCCGTGTCGTCGGCCAGCGCAACCACTGTGTCGCCGCAATCCACCAGCACCTGTGCGACCGGGGGCAGAGGCTGATTGTGCAATTCGCCGACCCACGCGGGACGACCGACGCGAACCGGCCTGCCCTCGCAAACCGCCTGCATCCCGCAGCCCAGCGTATTGCTTCCACCTTCGACGCAAACGGAGCCACTCGCCGCATCCCGCAAGGCAACACCGACAGGATGCTCGGACGTCTGCTCGATCGCCGCCGCCAGATCGGTGCACGCCGGTCCGTCCAGCCGTCCGAGCGGTAGCACCTCCAGCAGCACGGGGCGCCCAAGCGTCAGGGTGCCGGTCTTGTCGAAGACGAAATGCGTCGCCCGCGCCAGGGTCTCGACGGCATGACTGCGCGTCACCAGCAGGCCGATGTGCGCCATCGCACCGCTGGCGATGGTCAGCGCCACCGGCGTCGCCAGCGACAACGCGCACGGGCAGGTCACCACCAGCACCGAGACGGTGATCCACAACGCCTTGGCGGGGTCGAGGAACCACCACGTCACGGCCACCGCTGCCGCCACCAGCAGCAACGCCTGGAGGAAACGCGCCGCGATACGGTCCGCCAGCTGCACGATGCACGGCCGCTCCAGCGCGGCCCGTTCCATCAACTGGATGATCGCCGCCAGCCGCGTCGTTTCACCAACCTGCTCGACCCGCAGATAGAGCGGCCCCTCGACATTGACGCAACCGCCGATGACCGGCGCGCCCGGTGCCTTGGCCACGGGAACACTCTCCCCGGTCAGCAAGGCCTCGTTGGCGCAGCTCCGCCCCTCGACGACAACGCCGTCGGCTGGAATCGTCTCGCCCGGCCGCACCAGCACCACGTCGCCGGGCCGCAACTCGGCAGCCATCACCTGCGTGGCGGCCCGATCGTCCGGATAGGCGGCAACGCGCGTAGCGAAGGCCGGCATCAATTTGGCCAGCGCCTCGGTCACGCTGATCGCGCGCTGCCGTGCCGTCATTTCCAGGTAACGTCCGCCAAGCAGAAAAAAGACGAACATCGCCACCGAGTCGAAATAGACCTCGCCGGACGCCGTCAGCGTGGCCCAGACGCTGGCTGCAAACGCCGCGCCGACGCCGAGGGCCACCGGCACGTCCATCCCCACGCGCCGCAACCGCAGATCCCGCCAGGCACCGCGAAAGAACGGCGCAGCCGAATACGCCACCACCGGCACGGTCAGGACGAAGCTCGCCCAACGCATCAGCGATTCGATGTCGGCGCTCATGTCGCCCGCCCCGGCCAGATAGACCGGCACGGCGTACATCATCACCTGCATCATCCCGAAGCCGGCAACAAAGAGACGCCACAGCGCCTTGCGCCGTTCCTTGCGCGCCAGCTCCTCGCTGCGCGCCACGTCGTAGGGGTGCGCCGAATAGCCGATCGCCACGATCGCCGCCAGCACCGCCGAGAGTTTCGTCTGCGCTTCATCCCAGCGCACCCGCGCCCGCCGCGAGGCGAAATTGATCTCGATGCCGAGCACGCCGGGTTGCCGCGCGACATGCTGCTCGATCAGCCAGATGCAGGCGGCGCAGGTAATCCCGTCGACGATCAGCGCCGCCTCGCGCTCCGACTCGCCGCGTTCGCGCACGAAGGTTTTCTGGAACTCCGCATGATCGAAAAGTGCCAGCCCCGCGAGTTGCGCCGGCATTGCTTCGCGCGGCGACTCCGGCAGCGCATCGCGATTGCGATAGTAGTCGCCCAGGCCGTTATCGACGATCGCCTGCGCCACCGCCTGACAGCCACCGCAACACATGCGCTGCGGCCGCCCGTCGATATCAACGACTAGTTCCACGCTGCCCGGGATCGGCAACCCACAGTGGTAACAGCGATCCTCACTCATCAAAAATCCGGGGTCCCTGCAGAGAAATTTGTCGAAGGCGGCAACGAATCAAACGCGATTCTGAGTGCAAGGAGTATATGGCAGTTCCCTCTCCGGACTTTTCATCCAGAAAATACGCACCCACCCGAGGACACAGACTCAGTTGTCCTGCAGGATGCTCAACTCGTTGTTGGTATGCCGCAACCGGATGGCCAGCATCCGGGCCAGCTTGCCGAGCAGCACGAAAGCGATCCGTTTGTGCTGCTCGGCCAGGAAATCGAACTTCTCGATCGACAGCACGTACATGTCGCAGTCGGTAATCGCGATGGCGTCGTTGGTCCGCGGATAGCGGTCGAGAAACGCCAGCCCGCCGACGAAGTCACCCCGCCCGTACGTCGCGATGTGCTTGAGCGCGTTGCTGCGCCCGATGTACCCCATGACCCTGACCTGCCCCTTGCGAATCAGGAACAGTTCGTCGCCCCGCTCGCCGCGGGCAAAGATCGTCTCACCCGCCTTCACCGAGCGCTTCTCCAGGCACGCCTCCAGGTCGGTCAGCGTATCCGGCTTGCTGCCGCGGAACAGTTCGATCTCGTGCAGCTCGAGCGGCGGCGCATCTTCCTCCCTGACCACGTCGCTGCTTGCCGACAGGATCCGGGCCTCGACCCACTCGATCGCCGCCTGCAGCGTCGGCAGGTAAATCAGCCGCTCGCCGTCGCCCTCCAGACCGGAGAGCTCGAGGAATTCACGCAGATTGCGGCCGTTCGGCAAACGCTCCCGCACCGTCGACAGAAGGAGCGGTACGTGGCGCTCCGCCAGCGCATCGCTCACCCGCTTGAGCGTGTGCGCCGCCGTCACGTCGACCGACTGGACCCGCTGCATGTCGAGGATCATGAACGACGCCGTCGGCAGTTCGGGTTCGAGCAGCCGGTACAGTTGCTGCGCCGTGCCGAAGAACAGGCTGCCCTGCAGTTCTAAGATGACCGCCGACTGCCCCTTGGCTTCAAGGATGCGCATCTCGTGCTCCGGCCGGTACCAGGTCGAGGTCCGCTCGCTCACGCAACTCCGGCGCCGCAACACCACATTGCCGACCTGCTCGCGCAGAAACAGCATGATCGACAGCACCACCCCCGTCGCCGAGGCCGCGATCAGACCCACGCTCAAGGCAACGCCGACAACGACGAGCACCACGGAGAAATCGATCACGGTCGAGGTCGACTCGAGGAAACGCAGGGGATCGGAGTCGATCATGCGAATGCCGACGACAATCAGCACCCCGCTCAGCGCCGCGACCGGCACCCATGCGACGAACATGCCGAGGGCGAGCGCGGCGAGCACGGTCAGCACGCCCTCCACCACCCCGGACAGGCGCGTCTGCGCGCCGCTGTTCAGGTTGATCATGCTGGCGCCCATCGTTCCGGCACCCGGCATGCCGCCGATCCCGCAGGAGACGACATTGGCCAGTCCCTGGGCAACCAGCTCACGGTCCGAATCGTGCTGCGTTCGCGTCAATTGATCGAGGACCACGCAGGTTTTCAGCGTATCGATCGACAGCAGCGCCGCCAGCGTCAGGGCGCTGCCCACCAGCCCGCCCACCTGGGCCAGCTGCAGCGCACCGATCTGGTCCCAGCGATCGGTGATCACACCGAGGTAGCCGCGGCCGACCCGCCCCAATTCACCGATGACCAGCGGATTTCCTTCGAGCCGGAAAAGCGCCGGATCCGTCATACCGATGGCAAGAAACGCCAGAATGCCTGCGCCGATGCCGATGATCGTCGAGGGAACGCTTTTGGTGATCTTTCCCGCCAGGGACATCGCCAGCACCGTCACTCCGCCAATGACCAGTCCGCGCCAGTCCCACTGATGTGGCGCCAGCAGCACTTCCGCCCACGCGGAGCCGGGCGGCGCCCCGGCGAACTTCGGAATCTGGCTGCCGATGATGATCAACCCAACGCCGCTGAGATACCCGCTGACCACCGGATACGGGATGTATTTGATCAGCCGGCCGATCCCGAGGAAGCCGATCAGCATCTGCAACAGCCCGGTAAGCAAGCCGAGGACAGTCATCATCAGGACGATGTTTTCCGCGGCAACGCCTTGCTGCGTCATCGAGATGGCAAAAGCGGCCAGCACCGCGGCCGCCGGGGCGCAAGGCGCGCTGATCAGGCGATCGGTACCGCCGAATGTCGGCGCCACCAGGCCAAGCGCCATGGCCCCGAGAATCCCGGTCAAGGCACCGAACGCAGCGTAGCTCGGGGAAATGGTCGAGTAGACGGTCACCCCGAAGGCGATGGCCGCCGGCAAGGCCACCAGCATCGCCGCGAGCCCGCCCCAGAAATCGCCGGAGTAACGCATCCAGGTCCCTGAAAAGTAGCGCATGATTCGTCCGTGATAACCGTTTTGAGAATTCCCTGCAGGGACTGCAGCATAAGCTTAACGCCCGCCTTGGCAAAGCCGCATATAATTAACCACGCTGACGAGAGGAACATTTCCGGCCACTGCCAGTCTTTAAGGTGTTGCCATTTCAACCGCCCCCGGGGTGCCTGAATCCATGTACTAGTCCTCCATCTCCTACCACGCGGCCTCGAAGTGCCTGCATCCGTTTGCCCAACAGACGCTCAACGAAACCACTCCCAGGAGACACAGACCGATGTCTGAAACGTCCAAGAACAACGAAGGCGCTGCGTTCCGCGCCGAAATCGACGACAAGCTGCTGCACGCCGTCGCCGCCGAACCAGCCACGGCCAACACCAAGGAGCTTTACAAGGCGCTGGCCATCGTCGCCCGAGACCAACTGGCCCAGCGTTGGGTCCGGACCCAGATCGACGACCGCCGCAAGAAGTCTCGCCGCATCTACTACATGTCGATGGAGTTCCTGATCGGACGCACGCTGGACAATGCCTTGTCGGCACTCGACTTGCGCGAGAAAGCAGTGGCGGCATTCTCCGACGCCGGCGGGCCGAGTCTCACCGATGTCATCGAATGCGAACCGGATGCCGCGCTCGGCAACGGCGGTCTCGGGCGTCTGGCCGCCTGCTTCCTCGATTCGATGGCCACGCTGGAACTGCCCTCCTGGGGCTACGGCATGCGTTACGAATACGGAATGTTCGCCCAGTCGATCATCAACGGCGGCCAGGTGGAGCACCCGGACTCCTGGCTCCAGGATGGCACGCTCTGGGAATTCCCGCGCCCGGGCACGCTGTTCCCTGTACGCTTCGGCGGCACGGCCGAGCACCACGGCGAATGGGCGGAATGGAATGCCGCCGAGGCCGTCGAAGCACGCGCCTTCGACTACGTAATCCCGGGCCACGACACCGACCGGGTCAGCACGCTGCGCCTGTGGAAGGCCGGCGCCCCTGCGCATATCGACCTGAACGCGTTCAACTCCGGCGATTACGCGCGCGCAGCCGAATTCAAGAACCGGTTCGAGAACATCTCGTGGGTGCTCTACCCGAACGACAGCACGCCGGCCGGGCGTGAACTGCGTCTGCGGCAGGAATACTTCTTCGTTTCCGCCTCGCTGCAGGACATCATCTTCCACCACCTGGAAGAACACGGCCACCTCAACAACCTCGCCGATCAGGTCGCCATCCACCTGAACGACACCCACCCGGCGATCGCCGTCGCCGAATTGATGCGTCTGCTCTGCGACGAATACGGCATGCTCTGGGCAACGGCCTGGAGCCAGTGCAAGCGGATATTCTCGTACACCAACCACACGCTGATGCCCGAAGCGCTGGAGACCTGGCCGGTCAGCCTGGTGCATTACCTGTTGCCGCGGCACATGCGCATCATCTACCGGATCAATCAGGAGTTCCTGGCCGAAGTCGAGCAGCGCTTCCCCGGCGACATCGACCTGATCCGCCGCGTCTCGCTGATCGACGACGGCGATGGCAGCGAGGAAAGCAAGCGCGTCCGCATGGCGCATCTGTGCATCGTCGGCAGCCACCGAATCAATGGCGTCTCGCAGCTGCATTCGGACCTGATGATCAAGACGATCTTCTCGGGTTTTGCCAAGCTCTATCCCGACCGCTTCCACAACAAGACCAACGGCGTCACGCCACGCCGCTGGCTGGCCCAGGCCAATCCGGGACTGTCGTCGCTGCTCGATGCACACATCGGGCGTGACTGGCGCATCGATCTGGACAAATTGCAGAAGATTCGCCCGTTGGCCGACAACGAGAGCTTCCGCACCGGGTTCGCCGCCGCCAAGCGCAGCAACAAGGTCCGCCTGGCCGACTACATCCGGCGCGAAACGGGCATCGTGCTCAATCCGGACAGTCTGTTCGACGTCCAGGTCAAGCGCATCCACGAGTACAAGCGGCAACTGCTCAACGTGCTGCACGTCATCACCCACTACAACGCCATCCTGCACGGGCAGGCAGATGATGCGGCGCCGCGCTGCGTTATTTTCGCCGGCAAGGCCGCCTCCTCGTACCACATGGCCAAGCAGATCATTCACCTGATCAACGACGTCGCCAACGTGATCAACAACGACCCCCGTATCCAGGATCGCCTGAAGGTCGTCTTCGTGCCGAACTACGGCGTCTCGGTCGCCGAACTGATCATGCCCGCCGCCGACCTCTCGGAGCAGATCTCGACAGCCGGCACGGAAGCGTCGGGAACCGGCAACATGAAGTTCGCGCTCAACGGGGCGCTGACCATCGGCACCGAGGACGGCGCCAACATCGAAATTCGCGACAACGTCGGGACCGACAACATCTTCATCTTCGGCAAGAACGCGCAACAGGTCGAAGCGCTGCGAAACGCCGGCTACGATCCGCGTTCGATTTACCAGAACGACCCGCTGCTCAACGAAACGCTGAACAAGATCGATGGCGGCTTCTTCTCGCCGAACGACCGGCGCCGTTATCACGACGTGTTCAACAGCCTGGTCAATTACGGCGACCATTACATGTTGCTGGCGGACTATGCCGACTACATCGAGAAGCAAAAGTACGTCGACAGCGTGTACAAGACACCGGAGGCATGGCTGCGCAAGGCCATCCTCAACGTCGCCGGCATGGGTCAGTTCTCTTCCGACCGCACGATTCGCGAATACGCGGAGGACACCTGGAATCTCGGCACGTCACTAAGAAAGAAGGTCTGACATGTTAAGAAAAGCGGAAGCGCTGGCCTTGTGCCGTGCCGAACACGGCGACCCGTTCGCCGTCCTCGGCATGCATGCCGACAGCAAGGGGCGGCTGTGGATCCGTACCATGCAGCCCGGCGCGCTCGCCGTGTCGGTCATCGACGCGACGAGCGGCGAACAGGTGCTGGATCTCCCCGAGCGGAAGCTCGACGGCATACCAGGCGCTTCAGGCCTTTTCGAAGGTTCGCTGCTCGGACGCTCGAAGCCCTTCAAATATCGCCTGAAGATCACCTGGTCCGGCGGCGTGCAGGAAACTGAAGACCCCTACAGCTTCCCGACGATCATCGGCGACCTCGACGCCTGGCTGCTCGCCGAAGGCTCGCATCTGCGGCCGTTCGAGCGCCTCGGCGCGCATCTGCGCGAAATCGACGGAATCAAGGGCGTCACCTTCGCCGTCTGGGCACCTGACGCGCAACGCGTCAGCGTCATCGGCGACTACAACACCTGGGACGGGCGCCGCCACCCGATGCGTCTGCGCCGCGAATGCGGCGTCTGGGAATTGTTCATCCCCCGCCTGGAGGCAGGTACCTGCTACAAGTACGAGATTCGCGCCAAGGACGGCCGGGTCCTGCCGCACAAGGCCGACCCGTACGGATTTGCCGCCGAGCTGCGCCCGTCCACGGCCTCGATCGTCCACGGCCTGCCGGTCACCGAAAAGCGCCGGGCAATCGGCGCCAGCAGCCGCCTCGATTCACCGATCTCCATTTATGAAGTCCATCTCGGCTCGTGGCAGCGTGACGCGGACGGCGGTTTCCTCGACTGGAAGCGCCTGACCGAAACCCTGATCCCGTACGCCGTCGATCTCGGCTTCACGCACCTCGAACTCCTGCCGGTCTCCGAACACCCGTTCGACGGCTCCTGGGGCTACCAGCCGCTCGGCCTCTATGCGCCGACGGCGCGTTTCGGCTCACCCGACGGGTTCCGCGACTTCGTCGCCGCCTGTCATCGCGCCGGCCTGGACGTCATCGTCGACTGGGTCCCCGCCCACTTCCCGACCGACGAGCACGGACTCGGCCGCTTCGACGGGCAATGCCTCTACGAGCACGCCGACCCGCGCGAGGGCATGCACCAGGACTGGGGGACGCTGATCTACAACTTCGGGCGACGCGAGGTATTCAACTACCTCGTCGGCAACGCCCTGTACTGGATCGAGCAATATGGCGTTGACGGTCTGCGCGTGGATGCCGTCGCCTCGATGCTCTACCGCGACTACAGCCGCAAGCACGGCGAGTGGGTTCCCAACATCTACGGTGGCCGTGAGAATCTGGAAGCCGTGCATTTCCTGCGCCGGATGAACGAGGTGCTCGGCACGGAATGTCCGGGCGCCGCGACCTACGCCGAGGAATCGACCGCCTGGCCGGGGGTCAGCCGGCCGCCGTCGATGGGCGGACTGGGCTTCCACTTCAAGTGGAACATGGGCTGGATGCACGACGTGCTCGATTACATTCGCCACGATCCGGTGCACCGCCGCTACCACCACCATCAACTGACGTTCGGCCTGCTCTACGCCTTCACCGAGAATTTCGTCCTGCCGCTCTCGCACGACGAAGTGGTGCACGGCAAGGGCTCGATGATCGCCAAGATGCCGGGCGACTACTGGCAGAAGTTCGCCAACCTGCGCGCGCTCTACGGCTTCATGTGGGCGCATCCGGGCAAGAAGCTGCTGTTCATGGGCGGCGAGTTTGCCCAGTGGAACGAGTGGAACGACGCCGGCTCGCTCGACTGGAACCTGCTCGAGTTCCCGCAACACGACGGCATCCGCGCGCTGATCCGCGATCTCAACACGCTTTACCGCAAGACCCCGGCGCTTTACGAGATCGACTTCGACCATCACGGCTTCGAATGGATCTCGGCCAACGACTCCGACAATTCGATCATCGCCTTCCTGCGCCGCGGGAAGGATTCCTCGCGCGTCATGCTCTGTGTCTGCAATTTCACGCCGGTGGTGCGCGAAGGGTATCGCGTCGGCGCACCGGGACGGGGCACCTACCACGAGCGGTTGAACACCGATTCGCAGTACTACGGCGGCAGCAACGTCGGCAACCCGTTCGGCCGCGTAGAGGCCGAGCCGACGCCAGCGCACGGGCGCGAGTGGTCGATTTCGCTGACCCTGCCGCCGCTGGCCACGGTGTTTCTTGAATGGGAAGCCTGATCACGCACGCCGGTTTGCAGGAAGGGCGACCCTGGCCGCTCGGAGCACACTGGGACGGAGAAGGCGTCAACTTCGCCGTCTTCTCCGCCCATGCGGAACGCATCGAGCTGTGCATCGTTGAACAGGGGCGAATCTCCACGCTCCCCCTGCCGCGTTGTACCAACCAGATCTGGCATGGCTATCTGTCAGGCGCAACTCCCGGCCTGTGCTATGCCTTCCGCGCCTACGGTCCGAATACCGACGGCCACCGTTTCGATCCGCAGCACTTGCTGATTGACCCCTATTGCCGCGGGCTGGCCGGCCGCTTTGCCTATGACTCCTTCGTCCCTCCCGAGCAGCAACTGAAGTCCTGCGTCGTCCACGAGCCGTTCGACTGGGGCAACGATGCGCCGCCGGCGACGCCCTGGTGCGACACGGTGCTCTACGAAATCCACGTCAAGGGCGCGACTCAGGATCATCCCGACGTCCCGCAAGCACAGCGCGGCACCTACGCCGGGCTGACCTCCCCGGCCATGCTGGCGCACCTCAAGCGACTCGGCGTCACCGCCGTCAAATTGCTTCCGGTGCATGCCTTCCTCGACGAGAAGCGCCTGCTGCACGTCGGACTGAAAAACTACTGGGGCTACAACACGCTGGCCTTTTTCGCCCCGGAGCCGCGCTACGCCACGGCCGACTCGCCGTCCGTCATCAACGAGTTCCGTGCGATGGTCCGTACCCTGCACGCGGAAGGGATCGAGGTCATCCTCGACGTGGTGTTCAACCACACGGCGGAAACGGACGAATTCGGCCCGACGCTGTCCTTCCGCGGCCTCGACAACGCCAGCTATTACCGGCTCCGGTCCGACAACCCGCGCCTGTACGAAAACCATTCGGGCTGCGGCAACACCTTCAACTTGGCCCACCCGCGCGTGCTGCAGCTAGTCATGGACGCCCTCCGCTACTGGGTCAGCGAAATGCACGTCGACGGCTTCCGTTTCGACCTGGCAGCCGCGCTTACCCGCGACAGTGCGTTCCTCGCGACGCTCGGCCAGGACCCGGTACTGTCGCGCGTCAAGCTGATCGCGGAACCGTGGGATCTCGGCCCGGACGGCTACCGCCTCGGTCGCTTCCCCCCGGGCTGGAGCGAATGGAACGATCGTTTCCGCGACGACATCCGCGGCTTCTGGCTGACGGGAGAAGCCAGCATCGGCGCGTTGGCCCAGCGGATTTCCGGGTCGAGCGAGATTTTCCGCCACAACGGCCGCTCGCCGTTCGCCGGCGTCAACTTCATCACCGCGCACGACGGCTTCACGCTGCGCGACCTGGTCAGCTACAAGCACAAGCACAATCAGGCCAACGGCGAGAACAACCGCGATGGCCACGGCCACAACCTCTCCTGCAACTGCGGGGTAGAGGGCGAAACCGACAATCCGGCAGTGCTTGAACGGCGAACGCGTTTGCAACGCGCACTGCTGGCGACGCTGTTCGTTTCCCAAGGCATTCCGATGCTTCAGGGCGGCGACGAGATCGGCCGCACCCAGTCGGGCAACAACAACGCCTACTGCCAGGACAATGCCTTGGCCTGGCTCGACTGGCAACACGCCGACAAAAGCCTCGCCGAATTCTGCGCCAACCTGATCCGCCTGCGACAACGCTTTGCGCAACTGCGGCGGCACGACTGGCTCACCGGCACGCCGGACCAGAAAGGGCAGCGTGACGTCATCTGGTGGCACTTCGACGGACGGGAAATCCGCGCCGAGGACTGGAACGCTCCCCACGCCGGAACGCTCGGCGCCATCCTGGCGCCCTCCGGCCCCGGCTGCGAAACGCTTCTCCTCCTGTTCAACCGCACCGCCCTTCCGCACACGGCGGCACTTCCGGCCGGCGACTGGCGGCTTTGTTGCGACACCGGAACGGACCGACCTTTCGCCGCAGATTCGCGGCATACGCATGCATCCCTTGCTGCCTGCAGCGTGCAACTTCTTTCGCAAGGATAAGGCCATGACCTACAACCGACACAGTGGCATCCTGCTCCACCCGACCTCGCTCCCGGGCCGTTTCGGTTCCGGTGATCTCGGACCGGCCGCCTATCACTTCGTCGACTGGCTGGTCGCCGGCGGTCAGACACTTTGGCAGATCCTCCCGCTGGGTGGCGTCGGCCCCGGCAACTCGCCGTATATGAGCCCATCGGCATTCGCCGGCAACGAACTGCTGATCGATCTGGAACACCTGCGCGACTGCGGCTGGCTGACCGACGCCGACATCGCTCCTGATCCGCTGTTCAGGAATGACCGGATCAACTACCCGGCCGTCAAACCTTTCCGCATGTCCCGCCTGCGACTGGCCGCGGAGCGATTCTTCACCGACCCGCGTCAGGATGCCCACAAGGCTTTTCTGGCGTTTTGCCAGAGGGAGTGCGACTGGCTCGAAGACTATGCGCTGTTCATGGCGCTCGACGGCAGGTTGAATCCGTACGGCAAGGTCTGGCAGGATCTGCCTGGCGAACTCGTCCAGCGCAAGACCAAGGCACTGCGTGAAGCCGCGAAATCGCTGGCCGATGAGTGCAACTTCTGGCGTTTCTGCCAATGGTGTTTCGACGAGCAGTGGATGGCGCTCAAGCGTTACGCCAACGAACGAAGCATCCGCATTGTCGGCGACATGCCGATCTTCGTCTCGGCGCACAGCGCCGACGTGTGGGCACATCAACGACTGTTCGACCTCGATGCCGGCGGACACCCGCGCGTCATTGCCGGTGTCCCGCCCGACTATTTCAGCGCCACCGGCCAGCGCTGGGGCAACCCGCTCTACCGCTGGGAAGAACACGCGAAAGACGGCTACACCTGGTGGACGGAACGGCTGCGCCGTGCGCTCAAGCTGACCGACATCGTGCGCATCGACCATTTCCGCGGCTTCGAATCGTATTGGGAAATACCCGCCACCGCCCCGACAGCCATCGACGGACGCTGGCTTCCTGGTCCGGGACAGGCGCTTTTCGCCGAGATGCGCAAGGCACTGGGAATCAAAAACACAAAAGACCGGGGCGATATCAGGATCATCGCCGAGGATCTCGGCGTCATAACCCCGGAGGTGACTGCGTTGCGCAAGGCCGTTGGTTTTCCCGGCATGCGCATCCTGCAGTTTGCCTTCGATGGTCACAGCGACAACCTGTATCTACCACACAATTTCGAGCCGCACACCGTCGTGTACACCGGAACACATGACAATGACACAACCCCCGGCTGGTGGCGGTCGCTTCCCGAGCAGGACCGGCACTACGTTCGCCGCTATCTCGGTGTCAGTGGCGAGTCGATCCACTGGGACCTGATTCGAGCCGCTTCGGCATCGGTCGCCGCCATTTCCATCGTCCCCATGCAGGATGTGCTTGGTCTCGATGCCTCGGCACGCATGAACCTCCCCGGCACCGACGAGGGTTCCTGGGAATGGCGTTTTACATGGGATCAGGTCGCCCCGTGGCATGCCGAGCGCCTCGCCGAACTGGGACGTCTTCATGGCCGCACGCCACGCAGGAGAACCGATGAGCATGCCGTTTCGGCACATTAACCACAGTCTTTCGTCGCGAAGCGGCACCAAGGTAGCCGCATGACATTCTCTACCCCTCAGATGTAGTAGGATTGAAGCGTAGGTTTGATCGATGGAAAGACTTTCATCCACCTTTGCAAAAGGAATGATCATGGCTGAAGAAACCGCGAAAACCCCCACCAAAAAATCGACGACACGGACGAAGAAGGCGGATACCGCCGCCGCTACAACCGTTGAAGTCAAAGCCAAGAAACCCGCAGCAGCGAAGACGGCTACAAAAAAGGCAGCGGCAGCAGCGGCTGCCGACAATCCAGTCGTAGAGAAGAAGGCTGTCGCGAAGAAACCCGCTGCGACCAGGACCGTTGCACCGCGCAAGACTGCCGAGAAAAAGGCGCCCACCCAGGTGGCAGGAATCACCGCCGAGCAGCGCTACAGGATGATCGCCGAAGCCGCCTACTACCGGGCCGAAAGCTGCCAATTCATGAGCGACCCGCTACGCGACTGGATCGAAGCCGAGCGCGATATCGCGATCCTGCTCAGCGGAACTGCAGAGTAATCACCTAAAGCGCACGGCCAAAGGCTCGTGCGGCTTTGAGGCAGAAAAAAGAAGGGAGTCCGGCGTTCAGGACTCCCCTTATAGAGCATCTGTCGCGCCTCGCCAAAACGGTGATCGCGCGGAACGGAACGACTCAGAAACCCCGGTAAAGCTCCTCGTAGTGAGCCGCCGCATCGTCCCATGAGAAGTTCTGGCGCATTCCTCGCCGCTGTACCTTCCCCCACGCTTCCTGGTTCTGGTAGAACTCGCAGGCATTACGAATGCGTGCACCGAGGGCATGACGCGCGGCATCGTCGAAAACGAACCCTGTCGCCCGATCTGCCGCCAAGTTATCGTCATTTACGTCGACCACCGTATCCGCCAGACCGCCCACCCGCCGCACAAGGGGTAGCGTCCCGTAGCGCAGCGCATACAACTGCGTCAGCCCGCACGGTTCAAAACGCGACGGAACCAGCAGGACGTCCGCTCCGGCCATGAACCGGTGTGACATCTCCTCGTCATAACCGATGTACACGGCGACATTACCCGGATTGACCGAGGCCGCATAACGGAAGCCGGCTTCAAGGTCGCCCTCGCCTGTTCCGAGGACAACCAGTTGCGCGCCTTCCCGAAGCAGTTCCGGCAATGCGGCGAGCAGCAGATCCATTCCCTTTTGCGAGGTCAAGCGACTGACCACGGCGAACAACGGCCCACGCGCGTCGGGGGACAACCCGAATTCGGCCTGCAAGGCCGCCTTGCAGGCTTTTTTCCCCTCCGGATTGTCAGCCGTATAGGAGGCGGCAATCTTTGCATCGGACGGATTCCAGACCGAATAATCCACCCCGTTGAGAATCCCGGACAGGTCACTGCCCCGATCACGCAGGACGCCGTCAAGACCACAGCCGAACTCCGGGGTACAAATTTCGCGGGCATAGTTCGGACTGACCGTGGTGATCTTGCTCGAGTACACCAGGCCAGCTTTCAGGAAGGAAATCTTGCCGTGAAACTCCATCCCATAAGGTGTCAGCTTGCGCATCGGCAAGCCGAGGTCGAGGTGACACTCCATCGGGAAGATACCGCGGAATGCGAGGTTATGGATGGTAAACACGGTCGGCGTTTTGAGGCCGGGATTCTGGACGATATAGGCAGACGCGAGGCCTGCATGCCAGTCGTGCGCATGCACAACTTCCGGAACCCACTGGCTGTCCAACTCCCCGGACGCCAGATGGGCCGCCACCCAGCCCAGCAAGCCGAACCGGCGATGGTTGTCACTCCAGTCATGGCCATCCGGCCCGACATAGGGATTTCCCTCACGCCGATACAGGAAGGGGGCCTCGATCACGTAGGCAGGCAAACCACTGTCGGGCAAGCGACCGAAACTGAGCGTCACGACTGCCGCACCAAATACCGGCCCGATTTGAAGCACCGGCTTCAGGCCGACGACGCCCGCGAGAACACCGGGCAGTCCGGGGAGCAGGACACGAACGTCCAGTCCCCGATTCGCCAACGCCGGCGGCAAAGAACCCATGACGTCGGCCAGACCGCCGGTCTTGACGAGAGGAAAAAGCTCCGAAGCAACGTGTAGTATGCGCATGTAATCTACGAACCAATATCCGGAAAAGTCACCGCAGCCGCTCGATCATCTGCCGCGTAACGAGAGTAACGCCGTTGTCGGTCCGGCGGAAACGACGCGCATCTTCCGCGGGGTCCTCGCCGATGACCATCCCCGCCGGAATGCTTACACCGTGATCGATGATGCAGCGGTTCAGACGCGCCCCCCGCCCGATTTCGACTTCCGGCAACAATACCGACCAGTTGATCTTGGAATAGGAATGCACCCGGCAGGCGGAGAACAACAGGGATCGATTCAACTCGCCTGAGATTATGCAACCACCGGAAACCGTCGACTCGATGGCCACGCCGTGCCGATCGATCTGGTTATGCACGAACTTGGCCGCCGGCAGTTGCTGCTGGTAGGTCCACACCGGCCAACTTGAATCGTAGAGATTCAACGCCGGATCGGTTGCCGTCAGATCGATGTTGGCCTCCCAGTAGGCATCGACCGTACCGGCATCCCGCCAGTAATCTTCCTTGCCCGGCCCCTCTTCCGGTGCATGCACACAACTCCGGGAGAAGGAGTGCGCATAGACGCATCCGGCCTTCACAGCGTAGGGAAGGATGTCCTTGCCGAAATCGTGATTCGATGTCGGATCGGCAATATCGCGGCTCAATTGCTCGTACAGGTATTTCGCATTGAAAATGTAAATTCCCATGCTGCAAAGAGAAACATCGGGTTTGCCGGGCATCGGTGGAGGATCGGCAGGCTTCTCGATGAAGTCGGTAACACGGCTACTGTTGTCCACCGCGATGATGCCAAACCCTGACGCTTCCTTGCGGGGCACTTCGATGCAGGCGACCGAACACTCCGCACCACTTTCGACATGGTCGACCAGCATCGCCGCGTAGTTCATCTTGTAAACGTGGTCGCCCGCCAGAATGAGTACGTACTGCGGAGACGGATGGTAGGTCTCAAGGATGTCAATGTTCTGATACACGGCATCTGCCGTCCCGCGGTACCAGGATTCTTCGTCAACACGCTGCTGCGCCGGCAGGAGATCGACGAACTCGTTGTTCTCGCCGCGCAGGAACCCCCACCCGCGCTGAATATGCCGCAGCAGGCTGTGCGACTTGTACTGGGTGACGACCCCGATACGCCGGATGCCCGAATTGACGCAGTTGGACATGGCGAAGTCTACGATCCGGTATTTCCCCCCGAAGTAAACCGCCGGCTTGGCGCGACGGTCCGTCAACTCGTACAACCGGCTCCCACGCCCGCCGGCCAGCACCAGCGCCACCGTTCTTCCGGGCAATTGAAAAGTTCTTCTTTCGATCATGTCGCCGCTCCTTTTATTCCCTGATCCAATCATCAAACACGTGATCGCCGTGCAACTTAACTGATCACATCCGGTGCACTTCTTCCAGTAATCCCGTTGATATTGGCTAACTGTTCCGCCAGCGCGATGAGCGGCGCCAGCGACGTCTGCGTCGGCACTTCGTGCAGAGAGGCATCGGCGACATAGCGCTCGAGATAGACGCGCAGAGTGGCGCCTTCCGTTCCCGTTCCCGACAGACGGAACACCACGCGTGAGCCTCCATCCAGAAGCACACGCACGCCCTGCTTCTCGCTGCGAGAGCCATCGATGGGATCGGTGTAGGCGAAGTCGTCCGCGGCAGCAATGCGCAAGCCTGCAATCTCGCGCCCCGGCAATTCCGGCAGTTTCGCGCGCAGTTCAGCAAAAAGCCGGTCCGCCTTTTCCGTCTCGATCCCTTCGTAATCATGACGGGAGTAAACGTTGCGTCCGTAGGTCTTCCAGTGCTCGCGCACGATCTGCGCGACTGGTTCATTCCGGGCTGCCAGGATGTTCAGCCAGAAAAGTACCGCCCAAAGCCCATCCTTTTCGCGGACGTGGTTCGACCCCGTCCCGGCGCTCTCCTCGCCGCACAAGGTGACCTTGCCGGCATCCAGCAGGCTGCCGAAGAATTTCCAGCCGGTCGGCGTCTCGAAACAGGGGATACCCAACGATTCGGCGACGCGATCGACCGCGCAACTCGTCGGCATGGATCGCGCCACGCCGGCCAGGCCGGCCGCATAGGCTGGCACATGCATGTAATTGGCGGCCAGAACAGCCAGACTGTCGCTTGGACTGACCACGAAATCACGCCCGACGATCATGTTGCGATCGCCATCCCCGTCGGAAGCGGCGCCGAACGACAGGCCGGAACGCGGATCAGCCAGCGCAGCGACCAGATCCGCCGCATAAACGGGGTTCGGATCAGGATGCCCGCCGCCGAAATCGGGTAATGGGAGCCCATTGACCACCGTCCCGACTGGCGCACCAAGCCGCTGCTCGATGATCGCCCGCGCGTACGGCCCCGTAACCGCGTGCATCGCGTCAAAGCGCATCCGGAATTCGGGGCGCATCAGCAGGTTGGAAATCCGTTCGAAATCGAACAGCGTTTCAAGCAATTCGGCGTAGTCCGCGACGGAATCGATGACCTGCACCGTCATGTCGCCGACACGCGTTTCACCGAGATGACCAAGGTCGACATCATCCGACTCGACCCGTTTATAACAGGAGATTTCCTGAGTCCGCCGATATACCTCCTCGGTAAATGTCTCGTTGGCCGGTCCCCCGTTGCCAAGGTTGTACTTGATGCCGAAGTCGCCGTCCGGCCCGCCCGAGTTATGACTGGCCGACAGGATGATCCCGCCGAAGGCCTGATGCTTGCGGATGACCGCGCTCGCCGCCGGCGTCGACAAGATCCCATTCTGGCCCACGAGGACACGCCCGAACCCCGCCGCGGCCGCCATGCGCAGGATGATCTGGATCGCCACGTCATTGAAATAACGCCCGTCGCCGCCAAGCACCAGCGTCTTTCCCTGCTGCCCGGACAGCGTGTCGAAGATCGACTGGACGAAATTCTCCAGATACCCCGACTGGGCAAACACCTTGACTTTCTTTCGCAAACCCGATGTGCCGGGCTTTTGTCCGGCGAACGGAGTGGTTGGAACTGTCACGACATGCATCTCAAAGCTCTCCCTGTATTTGTCAGCAATCAGATTTACCTGCGGCAATAGGCCAGCAATCCCTGCGTCGACGTATCGAACCCGGAGGCCAGCGACGGATCGGCAAAGGCCGGCAGAATCTGGCTCGCCATTGCCTTGCCGAGTTCAACACCCCATTGATCGAACGAATTGATGCCCCAGATGGCGCCCTGGACAAAAACCTTGTGCTCGTAGAGCGCGACGAGCGCGCCGAGCGTGCCGGGGCTGAGGCTTTTCAGCAGCAAGGTCGAAGAAGGCTGATTCCCGGCAAAAACGCGATGCGGCAACAAATCGACCATCTGCTCCGGCGTCAGCGCTTCTTTCTCCAAGCTCTCGCGCACTTCGCTCTCCGTCTTGCCGAACGCCAGCGCGGCACTCTGCGCAAAACAGTTCGACAGCAACGCCTCCTGATGCCCCGGAAGCGGATAGTCCGAACGTACCGAGGCAATGAAATCACACGGAACCAGTCTTCCGCCCTGATGCAGCAACTGGAAGAAGGCGTGCTGGCCGTTGTTGCCGAGTTCGCCCCAGACGATCGGTGACGTCGCGCAATCAACCGGATCACCGCTGATGCTCACCGATTTGCCGTTGCTCTCCATCTCGAGTTGCTGCAGGAACGACGGGAAATATTTCAGCGATTCGTTGTACGGCAGCACGGCGTTGCTTGTCGCACCGAGGAAATTGGTATTCCAGATGCCGATCAGCGCCATGATCACCGGCAGGTTCTGCGCCAACGGTGCTGAACGGAAATGCTCGTCCATGCGTTCCGCACCCCGCAACAATTCGCCGAAGGCATGCGGCCCCACGGAAATCATCAGCGCCAGCCCGACGGCCGACCACAGGGAATAGCGCCCGCCGACCCAGTCCCAGATCGGGAACACGCGCTCGCTGCTGACACCGAACTGCACCGCCCGCTCCGGACGACTCGACACGGCGGCGAAGTGATTCGCCAGATCGACATCATCGCCGAGATTGGCCTTCAGCCAGTTGCGCGCCGTCTCGGCGTTCAGCATCGTCTCCTGGGTGGTGAAGGTCTTGCTGACCAGGATGAACAGGGTGGTCCGGGGATCGAGCGTCTGCAGCAACGGGGCCAACTGCGCCCCGTCGAGATTCGACACGTAATGCACACCGAGCGCCGGGTGGCTGATGGATCGCAACGCCTGGTTCACCATCTTCGGCCCCAGATCAGAGCCGCCAATGCCGATATTAACGACGTCGTGGATCGCCATGCCCTGATGCCCCACGCACTTGCCGGCGCGCAGCGCTTCCGCGAACTCCGCCATCCGCTGCCGGGTATGCCGCACCTCGGGCATCACGTCGCCCTGCGCATCGGGAAACGGAGCAAGAGAGTGGCGTAACGCGACATGCAGCACGGCACGATCTTCGGTGACATTGATGTGATCGCCGGCGAACATCCGCCCGATCCACTCAGGGAGGAACGCTTCTTCCGCCAGCTTGACGAGCAACGCCAGCGTCTCGGGCGTCACACGCTGCTTCGAAAAATCAAAAAGAATGTCGTCGAACGCGAGGCTGAGCTTTTCAGTACGCTGCGGGTCGCCGGCGAACAGTTCGCGGAGATGCGCATTCTCTGTTTTCAGACGATGGGCGCAAAGATCCGCCCATGTCCGCGTGGCCGTAATTGTCATTGAGGCAACCTCCACTTGTTCTTGATGGTTTTCCGGCCACCGGCCGCAAGCCGCTCTAAACAACGAATCCGAACCTATTCTATGCCTAATGATCGTCGTTCAGCGACTCTTGAATCATAAAAATGTTTGCGTCAGAATCCCTCTGATTCAGCGCCTCCCGCCAGGTTCCCGCACGAGTGAACCGCCTTCCGGGCAGCCGAGCCGGACATTTGATTCCCATGCAACAAAAATGTAACGGTCGCGACTGGAAATCTGACGCCAGTTGTCGGATAATATCGGCCCCTAATAGGTGATTCGCAGTACCCCCGCTGCCGGGGGATATCGTGTCTTTGTGGTTCGCGTGCCAACCGGGTTTTCGCACGTTGGCGCGCAACGAGAGCAGTCTGGCCCCCAGTCCCCAAGGGGTCGCCAAGACCATACCACAAGCATAATCGCCCATTTTGAAGTCTGTTTTTTTAACGAGGAAAGTGAATCATGACTATCAAAGTAGGTATCAATGGTTTTGGCCGTATCGGACGCATGGTTTTCCGTGCCGCCGTGCAGAATTTCAGCGACATCGAGATCGTCGGCATCAACGACCTGCTCGAGCCTGACTACCTTGCCTACATGCTGACCTATGACTCCGTGCATGGTCGTTTCAAGGGCGACGTCAAGGTCGAGGGTAACGACCTGATCGTCAATGGCAAGAAGATCCGCCTGACCGCCGTCAAGGACCCGGCCGAACTGAAGTGGAACGAAGTCGGCGCCGACGTCGTCGTCGAATCCACCGGCCTCTTCCTGACCAAGGAAACCGCTGCCAAGCACATCGCCGCTGGCGCGAAGAAGGTCATCATGTCCGCTCCTTCCAAGGATGACACCCCGATGTTCGTCTACGGCGTGAACGACAAGACCTACGCCGGCCAGGACATCATCTCCAACGCCTCCTGCACCACCAACTGCCTGGCCCCTCTCGCCAAGGTCATCAACGACACCTTCGGCATCAAGCGCGGCCTGATGACCACGGTGCACGCTGCCACCGCCACCCAGAAGACCGTTGACGGCCCGTCCAACAAGGACTGGCGTGGTGGCCGTGGCATCCTCGAGAACATCATCCCGTCCTCGACCGGTGCTGCCAAGGCCGTTGGCGTCGTCATTCCCGAGCTGAACAAGAAGCTCACCGGCATGGCCTTCCGCGTGCCGACCTCCGACGTTTCCGTGGTCGACCTGACCGTCGAGCTGAACAAGGAAGCCAGCTACGAAGAAATCTGCGCTGCCCTCAAGGCCGCGTCGGAAGGCCCGATGAAGGGTGTTCTCGGCTACACCGACCAGAAGGTTGTGTCGACCGACTTCCGCGGCGAGTCGATGACCTCCGTCTTCGACGCCGAGGCCGGCATCGCGCTGGACAAGACCTTCGTCAAGCTGGTCTCCTGGTACGACAACGAATGGGGCTACTCGAACAAGGTTCTCGAGATGGTCCGCGTAATCTCCTCGAAGTAATGTAAGACCCGGAAAAAAGGGCACTGCAAGGTGCCCTTTTTTTGTCTTGAATTCCTGCAAAAAGAGAGTACTGCCATGACTTTCAAACGCCTCACCGACCTCGACGTCGCCGGCAAGCGCGTCTTCATCCGCGCCGACCTGAACGTCCCTCAGGACGACAACCTGGCGATCACCGACGACACCCGCGTCCGCGCCGCCCTCCCCGGCATCCAGTACGCGCTCTCCAAGGGCGCCGCCGTGATGGTCACTTCGCACCTCGGCCGCCCGACCGAAGGCGAATTCAAGCCCGAAGACTCGCTCGCGCCCGTAGCCAAGCGCATGTCCGAATTGCTCGGCAAGGACGTCCGCCTGATCCAGAACTGGGTTGATGGCGGCTTCGAAGTCAAGCCCGGCGAAATCGTCATGCTGGAAAACAGCCGCTGCAACAAGGGCGAGAAGAAGTGCAACGACGAACTGTCGCAAAAGATGGCCTCCCTGTGCGACGTCTGGGTGATGGACGCCTTCGGCACCGCGCACCGCGCGGAAGCCACCACCTACGGCATGGGCAAGTACGCCAAGATCGCCTGCGCCGGCCCCTGCGTCGCCTCCGAGCTCGAAGCGCTGACCAAGGCGCTGGCCCAACCGGCCCGTCCGATGGTCGCCATCGTTGGCGGCTCGAAGGTTTCGACCAAGCTGACTGTGCTCGAAAGCCTGTCCGCCAAGGTCGACCAGCTGGTCGTCGGCGGCGGCATCGCCAACACCTTCCTGCTCGCCTCGGGCAAGAAGATCGGCAAGTCGCTGGCCGAGAAGGACCTCGTTGACCAGGCCAAGGCCGTAATGGCCAAGGTCGCCGTGCCGCTGCCGACCGATGTCGTCTGCGCCAAGGAGTTCTCCGCCACGGCCGAAGCCACGATCAAGAGCGTCGACGACGTTGCCGACGACGACATGATCCTCGACATCGGCCCGCAGTCCGCCAAGGCGCTGGCCGAGATCATCACCAAGGCCGGAACTGTCGTATGGAACGGCCCGGTCGGCGTGTTCGAGATGGATGCCTTCGCCAACGGCACCAAGGAACTGGCGAAGGCCGTCGCCGAATCCAAGGCTTTCACCCTGGCTGGCGGCGGCGATACCGTCCTGGCGATCAATGTCTTCAAGATCGAGGACAAGGTCGGTTACATCTCCACCGCCGGCGGCGCCTTCCTGGAGTTCCTGGAAGGCAAGCGTCTCCCGGCTGTGGATATTCTCGAATCGCGCGCCAAGGACTGATTCCTGGCGACCTGCGCCGCCTGAGCCTGGCTCCGGCGGCGCCGATTCGTGAGGCGGCACCGCTATCGCTGACGATACCGGTGCCGCTGCTCTTCCGCCGATCCGCCCCAAACTGCATTTTTCTCGAGGATTCGCCCGCATGGACGTCCATCTGTATTTCTCGCTGATCCCCGAAGCATTGATTGCCTCGAATCTTCCCCCGGAGAAATTCGGCCAGTATTACGCGACCGGCAGCGGCTATAAATCCAAGGGCCAGAGCCTGTTTTTCGAGGTCGATCCCGCCTTTCGCAGCGAGCACTTCGAAATCGAAACAGCCATTGCCCGTTGCGTGCCCGCCGACGACGGAACGCCCAAGCACTCGGTCTATATCGCGGTCTACCGCGTGCTGGAGCACCTGCCGATCACTGCGCTGGGCAAGCTCTACCTGACAACGTCCTACGGGCACACGCTGGGCTTGGAACGGGGCGAACTGCCCGGCGAAACGGATCAGGACCTGCACCTTTACCAGGATCTCGTTCCGGTCAACAGCCTGGTCGTCAGCAACCTTGAACCGAATGCCTTCTATCGCAGCGTCACGGTCAATCCGGCGAAATTCATCCAGTTTCCGGCGCTGTTTTTTGTCGAACTGGAACTGGGCGAACTGGCGACCGACCCGGAAAACGGGAAAGTCGGCGACCTGCCCTACCCGTTCATCCACCATCTGCGCGAGGCGCTGATGACGCTCAAGCCCGCCACCGGCGAGCAGCCCAGCCCGAAGGACAGCAAGATGGTCCATCGCGTGCATTCGCTGGACTTCCCTTACCGCATGGTCCGGAAGGGCTTCTACGTCGGCAACGGTCCCGACGTCGCGTTCTACCCGATGCTTTCGCACAAGGAACTGCGCGACAAGCACGCCCAGTGGTGGCGCTCGGCCGGCCTGTAGAAACCGTCCAACGATCCGGATACCTTTTCGCGTGGTATCCGGAAAAGAATTGGGGCATCATCCTGAATTATTCGCCCGGACTGCGTGCCAAAAAGGGCGTTCATCAACGCGAAACACGATTATTGGATTCTGGGACGATCAAATCACTGACACCTCCCGTCATTTAGCACAAGGACTTCCATGGCCCGCCATACAAAAATAGTTGCCACCCTCGGCCCGGCGTCGCGAGACCCGCAGATCCTCGAAACCCTGATTCGCACCGGCGTCGACGTCGTGCGCCTGAACTTCTCGCACGGCAAGGCGGAAGACCACATCCAGGCAGCGACCGAAGTCCGCCGGATCGCCGCGAAGCTGGGGCGCTCGATCGGCATCCTCGCCGACCTGCAGGGCCCGAAGATCCGGATCGGCAAGTTCGAGGAAAGCAAGATTTTTCTGGAGACCGGTGACAAGTTCGTTCTTGATGCGCAGTGCGAATTGGGCAATCGCGAGCGGGTCGGCCTCGACTACAAGGCGTTGCCGGGCGACGTCGCGAGCGGCAACATCCTGCTGCTCGACGACGGCCGCGTCGTCCTGGAAGTCGAAAAGGTCATCGGACATGAGATCTTCACCGTGGTGCGCCACGGCGGCCCGCTGTCCAACAACAAGGGCATCAACCGCCAGGGTGGCGGACTCTCCGCGCCGGCACTGACGGCGAAGGACATGGACGACATCAAGACGGCCGCGCAGATCGGCGCCGACTTCCTCGCCGTCTCCTTCCCCAAGAGCGCTTCCGACATGTACATGGCGCGCCAGCTGATGCTGGCCACCGGCGGCCACGCACTGACCATCGCCAAGATCGAACGGGTCGAAGCGGTCGCCGCGCTGGACGAGATTCTCGACGCCTCCGACGGATTGATGGTGGCCCGCGGCGATCTCGCCGTCGAAGTCGGCGATGCCGCGGTCCCCGCATTGCAGAAGCGCATGATCCGGCGCGCCCGCGAGAAGAACAAGCTGGCCATCACCGCGACGCAGATGATGGAATCGATGACGCATTCGCCGGCGCCGACGCGGGCGGAAGTCTCCGATGTCGCCAACGCCGTGCTCGACGGCACCGACGCGGTCATGCTCTCCGGCGAAACGGCCGCGGGCGAGTTCCCGGTGCAGACGGTCGAATCGATGGTCCGAATCTGCGAGGAGGCCGAGAAATCGCTGCCGGTGACGCTTGATCGCGGTTTCCTCGATCGCTCGTTCACGCGTATCGACCAGTCGATTGCCATGGCCTCGCTCTTCGCCGCCTACCATCTGGAAGTAAAGGCCGTCGCTGCGCTGACCTCGACCGGCTCGACCGCGCTCTGGATGAGCCGTCTGAACTGCGGGATTCCCATTTTCGCCCTGACCGAGAACGCGGTCGCCCAAACGCGCATGACGCTCTTCCGGGAGGTCTTCCCCCTCCTGATGACCAACATGAATGCGGACCGCGACGTTCTGCGCCGCAACGCCGAGCAACGGCTCATCGAGGCCGGCGTGGTGAAGAAAGGCGATCTCATTGTCATCTCCTACGGCGACCGCATGGGTCTCGCGGGCGGAACCAACACAATGACCATCGTGCGCGTCGGTGACAAGTAAGAGGGCTGAACAGCCAGATAGCGTTGGCGCAACGCCGCGACCCTTGCTCTGTATCGTGTCGCGGCTTTTCTTTTCTGGAGCCTGCATGCTTCCCGGATTCAACCTGAGCAGTGTCGAAGAACACCCGCTACGCGAGCATCTCAACCGGGAATTCCACGCCCGCTCGCCGATTCCGTTATCCAGCCCGACGCTGGTCTCGCACCTCGCCTTTCACCATGACGTGACCTCCGTCGAAGCGGAGCGCGAGAACGTGCTGCGCCTCTGCCAGACCAGTGCCTGCAAGTTTCTGGAAAACTCGGCGACGCACATGCTGGTGGACGCCGGAAATTTTCTGCTGCGCTGGGAACTGCACACTGAGTATTCGAGCTACACGTTTTTCCAGCCGCTGACCGAAGGCGAGCCGCTCGATCCCGCCACGACCGCCCTCGACGCGGTCTTTCCCGGCTGGCTTGTCGGCATTCCCGGCAAGTTGCTGGTAGCCACCCACGTCGAACTGCGCTCGACGAAGGAAATGTCGCCGGAAAAGGTGCTGGAAGGGCTCTCGCCGACCGCCGACCGGCAAATGGTCGTTTCGCGCATCGCCAACGGCGCGGCGTGGGTGTTCACCGATTTCATGCTCGACAACCGGTTTTCCCGCTTCCTGGTCCTTGACGACAGCATGGTCGGTCGGCAGCCGGGACGCGCGGTCCAGCGCCTTTTCGACATCGAGACCTACCGCATGCTGGCCCTGCTCGGCCTGCCGGTCGCCAACGAGGTCGGGCGCTGGCTGACCGGTGCGGAGCGGCGTCTGGCCGAACTGATGGACCATATCGGGAAAGCCGACTGCCCGGAAGAAGAACGCGCCGTTCTCGAAGATCTTTCGAAGATCGCCGCGGAGGTCGAGCACTCGGTCGCCCGCACCACCTTCCGCTTCACCGCCTCGCGCGCCTACGGCAACCTCGTGCTGCAGCGCATCGACGAGTTGCGCGAAATCCGCGTTCCCGGTTATCCGACGCTGCACGAATTCATGCAGCGCCGCTTCCAGTCGGCGATGAGCACCTGCGCCGCGATGGCCAGCCGGCAACAGGATCTCTCCAGCCGGGTGGCACGCAACAGCCAGTTGCTGCGCACCCGCGTCGACATCGAACTGGAACGCCAGAACCAGGAACTGCTGGCGCAGATGAACCGGCGCGCCAAGGTGCAACTCCGCCTGCAGGAGACAGTCGAAGGCCTTTCGATCGCCGCCATCACCTACTATTCTTCGCAGCTGGTGTATTACCTTTCGAAGGGCGCCAAGTCAGTCTTCCACTCGCTCTCGCCGGAAATCGTCGTCGCCTGCTCGATCCCCGTCATCGCGGCTCTCGCGCTGTTCGGCATCAAGCGGATGCGCAAAGCCCTTGCCGCCGAAGAAGCAGGTTCCGATGCCGAACACTGAAACTATTTTATAATCCGTTGTTTTTGCGAATCTCTTTCGGGACCCACGCCATGACTCAAGCCCTGTACGAATCCTCCATCAAGAGCCTGCCGCTGCTCGGCCGCGGCAAGGTGCGCGACATCTACGCCGTGGGCGACGACAAGCTGCTGATCGTCACCAGCGACCGCCTTTCCGCGTTTGACGTCGTTCTGCCGAACCCGATCCCGGCCAAGGGCATCGTGCTCACGCAACTGGCCAATTTCTGGTTCGACAAGCTGGCGACCATCCTGCCGAACCAGCTCACCGGCATCGATCCGGAAAGCGTCGTCGCCGAGGACGAGCGGGCGCAGGTGCGCGGACGCGGGCTGGTCGTCAAGCGCCTGAAGCCGCTGCCGATCGAGGCCGTGGTACGCGGCTACCTGATCGGTTCGGGCTGGAAGGATTACCAGCAGACCGGCGCCGTCTGCGGCATCAAGCTGCCGGCCGGCCTGCAACTCGCCGCCAAGCTCCCGGAGCCGATCTTCACCCCGGCGACCAAGGCCGAACTGGGCGAACATGACGAGAACATTTCCTTCGAGCAGGCGCAGGTCAACTGCGGTGCCGCCCTTGCCGAGGTGCTCAAGGGAACTGGCAAGAATGGCGCACAGATCGCCACCGAAGCCCGCGACGCCGCCATCTCTCTCTACAGCACGGCCGCCGACTACGCGCTGACGCGCGGCATCATCATCGCCGACACCAAGTTCGAGTTTGGCGTTGACGCCTGCGGCACGCTGCACCTGATCGACGAGGCGCTGACGCCCGATTCGTCGCGCTTCTGGCCCGCCGACTCGTACCAGCTCGGCAGCAACCCGCCGTCGTACGACAAGCAATACGTGCGCGACCACCTGGAAACGCTCGACTGGAACAAGAAGGCCCCCGGCCCCACGCTGCCGGCCGACGTCGTCGCCCGCACCAGCGCCAAGTACATCGAGGCGTACGAGCAACTAACCGGCAAGAAGCTGGTCGGTTAAGCATCGTCCCGATCTTTTTCCCGAGTCGGGCGGCTGCGGCCGCCCGCTTTATTTCCGGAACACACAGACCATGACCGACACCAATCCCCTCCTCGACTTTTCCGGACTGCCCCGCTTCGACGCCATCCGGCCGACCCACGTCGAATCGGCGATCAACGACCTGCTCGCCGAGAACCGTGTGCTGATCGACCGCCTGGCCGACGACCCGCAGCCCGCCACCTGGGACAACTTCGCCGGCCCGCTGACCGACGGTATCGAGCGCCTCTCGCGCGCCTGGGGCATCGTCGGGCATCTGCATTCGGTCAACGACATCCCCGAATGGCGCGAGGCGTACAACCAGATGCTGCCGGACGTCAGCCGCTTCTATGCCGAACTCGGGCACAACCTCAAGCTGTTTGCCAAGTACAAGGCCCTGCGCGACAGCGCGGAATACCCCACGCTGTCGCCGGCCCGGCGCCGGATCATCGACAACGAAGTGCGCGACTTCCGCCTCTCCGGCGCCGAGTTGGCGGACGCGCAAAAGCCGCGCTTCCAGGCCATCCAGGAGGAACTCGCCTCGCTGGCCGCCAAGTTCTCGGAAAACCTGCTCGACGCGACCAATGCCTTCGCCGAATTCGTCACCGACGAGGCCGAACTCGCCGGGCTGCCGCCCGACGTGATCCATGCCGCCCGCGAAGCCGCCGAGAAGGACGGCAAGGAGGGTTGGAAATTCACCCTGCACATGCCCTCCTACTGGCCGGTGCAGCAATTCGCCGACAGCCGCCGCCTGCGCGAAGTCCTCTACCGCGCCTCGGCCACCCGCGCCTCGGAATTCGGGCCGGAAAACCTCGACAACACGCCGCTGATCAAGCGCATCCTGGAACTGCGCCAGGAGGAAGCGAAAATGCTCGGCTATCGCAACTTTGCCGAAGTGTCGCTCGTCCCCAAGATGGCCGAATCGGTGCAGCAGGTGCTCGCCTTCCTGCACGACCTGGCGAAAAAGGCCAAGCCGTTCGCCGAGAAGGACGTCGCGGAACTACGCGACTTTGCGCGGCGCGAACTCGGGCTGGAAACGCTCGAATCGTGGGACATGGGCTACGCCTCGGAGAAATTGCGCCAGGCGCGCTACGCCTTCTCGGAACAGGACGTCAAACCCTACTTCACCGAACCCAAGGTGCTGGCCGGCCTGTTCCACGTCGTGGAGGCGCTGTACGGCGTGCAGATCCGGCCGGACAGCGCGCCGGTCTGGCACGAGGATGTGCGCTTCTTCCGCATCGAGAAGGACGGCGAACTGGTCGGCCAGTTCTACCTCGACCCCTACGCGCGCGAAACCAAGCGCGGCGGCGCCTGGATGGACGAAGCAATCTCGCGGCGGCGCGTCGGCAACAACGACAACTCAGGCATCCAGAAACCGGTCGCCTACCTGGCCTGCAACTTCCCGCGCCCGGTCGGTGGCAAGCCAGCTACGTTCTCCCACGGCGACGTCGAGACGCTGTTCCATGAAGCCGGTCACGGCCTGCACCACCTGCTCACACGCGTCGAGGAACTCGGCGTCTCGGGCATCCACGGCGTCGAATGGGATGCCGTCGAGCTGCCGTCGCAGTTCATGGAGAACTACTGCTGGGAATGGGACGTGCTGCGCCAGATCTCCGGCCACGTCGACAGCGGCGAGCCGCTGCCGCGCGAGCTGTTCGACAAGATGCTCGCCGCACGCAACTTCCAGAGCGGCATGCTGACGGTGCGCCAGATCGAGTTCGCGCTGTTCGACATGTTGCTGCATAGCGACTTCGAACCGGCTCGATCGCGCAGCGTGCTCGACCTGCTCGACGCGGTCCGCAAGGAGGTCGCGGTAACGTTTCCGCCCGAATGGAATCGCTTCCCCAACAGCTTCTCCCACATCTTCGCCGGCGGTTACGCGGCGGGCTACTACAGCTACAAGTGGGCGGAAGTCCTCTCGGCCGACAGCTACGCCGCTTTCGAAGAAGCTGGCGACCCGTTCGACCCGGCGGTCGGCAAGCGTTTCCTCGACGAAATCATCGCGGCGGGGGGAGCGCGCCCCGCGCTGGAGAATTTCCGCGCCTTCCGCGGCCGCGATCCGCAGGTCGATGCATTGCTTCGGCATAGTGGTATGATCGCCGCCTGATTGCCGTTCAGGGGGATAACGTCATGAACACCTACCGTTTCGTCGTGCTGGCCATCGCGCTGGCATTCTCGTCACTGGCCACGGCGCAGACCACCTACCGGTGGATCGACAAGACGACGGGACGGACGGTGTATTCCGACCAGCCGCCACCTCCGGGGGCGAAGCTGATCGAAACGCGTGAAGGCCCGGCCGCCGGTGACGAGCGGCAACTGCCCTTCGCCACCCGCCAGGCCATTCAGAAGTACCCGGTCACCCTCTACACCGCCGCCAACTGCACCGAGGTATGCGCCAATGCCCGCGCGCTGCTCAACGGTCGCGGCGTGCCCTTCACCGAAAAGCTGCTGAAGAGCGAGGAAGAATTCGCCGAAGCGGCCAAGCTGATGGGCAACGAGTCGTTCCTTCCCGGGCTGACGGTCGGTACGCAACATTTCCCCGGCTTCGAGTCGGGCGCCTGGAACAACCTGCTCGACCTGGCCGGCTACCCGAAGACGGCACCGTACGGAGCAAAACCCTCCGGCGTTTTCGCGCAATGAAGCTGGCGAGTTGGAACGTCAACTCGCTCAAGGTCCGTCTGCCGCAATTGCTCGACTGGCTGGCGAACCGCCAGCCCGACGTGGTCTGCCTGCAGGAAACGAAGCTGGAGGATGCGAATTTCCCACGCCTCGAACTCGAAGCCGCCGGCTATGACGTCGCCTTTTCCGGACAGAAGACCTACAACGGCGTCGCCCTGCTGTCGCGGCAGACGCTGCAGGACGTGGCGTTCGGCAATCCACGCTTCCTGGATGAACAAAAGCGCCTGATCAGCGCGACGGTCGGATCGACGCGGATCATTTGCGCCTACGTCCCCAACGGTCAGGAAGTCGGCAGCGAAAAGTACGCCTACAAGCTGGCCTGGCTCGACGCGCTCGGCCAATGGCTCGGCGACGAACTGGCATCGCACCCGAACCTCGTGCTGGCCGGCGACTTCAACATCGCGCCGGACGACCGGGACGTGCATGATCCGGCGGCCTGGGCCGGGCAGGTGCTCTGCTCCGAGCCGGAGCGCGCTGCCTTCCGGCGGCTTGAATCGATGGGCCTGAAGGACAGTTTCCGCTTGTTCGAGCAGCCGGAAAAAAGCTTCTCTTGGTGGGATTACCGGATGCTCGGCTTCCAGAAGAACCGCGGCCTGCGCATCGATCACATCCTCCTGTCGCCTCCGCTGGCCGGGCGCTGCGTCGCGGCCGGCATCGACCGCGAGATGCGCAAACGGGAACGCCCGTCCGATCATGCCCCGGTAACGGCGGACATCTCCGATTAGGGCAGCCTTTCGAGCCTACTCTTTCGGGAAATCCGCGGCACGCGCCACCGCCTCGCCGGCGCGCAGCTGCCCGAGCAAAGACTCCAGATAGGCCGTCGACACGTCGAAGGCGGCATTGCCAAGCGGCAGATGACGCGGCGGATTCCCCGACTCGACGGCGGCAATGATCGCCTTGACCGCGCGCACCGGATCGCCCGGCTGATTGCCCGAGACGGCGCGCAACTGGGCGCGCTTGGCGCCGGCAGTCGACGCGTAATCGTCGATCACGACCGGGCTCTCGTCCGCCGAACGTCCGGCCCAGTCGGTGCGGAAACCGCTCGGCTCGACAACGATGACCTTGATGCCCAGCGGCTCGACCTCCTGCGCCAGCGCCCCGGAAAGCCCTTCCACGGCGAACTTGGTCGCGCAGTAGTAGCCGAGGCCCGCGAACGGATGGAGGCCGGCCAGCGAGGCGATGTTGATGATGCAGCCGCTGCGCTGCTCACGCATCCCGGGCAGAACGGCTTTCGTCATGCGCCCGAGGCCGAACACGTTGACGTCGAACATCCAGCGGACCTTGTCTTCCTCGCTCTCCTCGACCGCGCCGAAGTAGCCGAGGCCGGCGTTGTTGACCAGCACGTCGATCCGCCCGAAGCGTTCCTGCGCCGCCTTGACCACGGCGTCGACCTGCGCGTTGTCGGTCACGTCGAGCTTCAGCACGAGCGCCTGCGCCGAATCGGCAAACTCCTTGAGGTCTTCGGGCTTGCGCGCGGTAACCACCACACGGCAGCCGTTCGCCAGTAGATGCCGGGCAAGTTCCCGGCCGAATCCGGTGGAACACCCGGTAATGAACCAGACGCGGCTATCGCCAGCCGCCGAGACGCCATTTGCCATCGATCACTCCTTTGCCAACGTTGTTTTGAAACAGCGTTTTATTTTACTGCGTTGGCCAGGGCGATGTAATCGGAAAGGGGCAATTCCTCGGCACGGGCGGTCGGCGCGATGCCCAGGCGCTCGAGCAGGCCGTCGTCAACCAGGCCCTTGAGATTGTTGCGCAGCATCTTGCGCCGCTGCCCGAAGGCCGCCGCGACCAGCGCGGCGAAACGCGCCTCGTCGCGCACCGTCAGGTCGTCCTGTGCCCGTGGAATCAGGCGGACGACCGCGGAATCGACCTTCGGTGCCGGATCGAAGGATTCCGGCGGCACGTCGAGCAGCCAGTCCATCACGAAACGATACTGGAGCATCACCGAAAGCCGCCCGTAATCGGCCGTTCCCGGCTCCGCGACCATCCGCTCGACGACTTCCTTCTGCAGCATGAAGTGCATTTCGCGGGTGCGATCGGCGAACTGCGCGAGGTGGAACAGCAACGGCGTCGAAATGTTGTAGGGCAGATTGCCGACCACGCTCAGTTTCTTGCCGGCGCCGTCGGCGAGGGTGCCGAAATCGAACGCCAGGGCGTCGCCCTCATGGATCGTCAGGCGCTCGGGCGAATAGCGTTGCCGCAAGCGGGCGACGATGTCGCGGTCGATTTCGACCACGTGCAGATGATCAAGCCGCGCGAGTAGCGGCCCGGTCAACGCGCCGAGTCCGGGACCGATTTCGACGACCAGATCGTCGCGCTTCGGTGCAACCGCGGCGACAATCTCGCCGATGACCTGTGCATCGACCAGGAAGTTCTGCCCAAACCGCTTGCGGGCGACGTGCTTGCTCATCGGCGCGATCCGGCGAGGCGGGCCATGGCGATGGCCTGTTCGACGGCGACGAAGAGGCTGCCCGGGTCGGCGCGACCGCTACCGGCGAGTTCCAGCGCCGTGCCGTGGTCAACCGAGGTACGGATGATCGGCAGGCCGAGCGTCACGTTGATGCCGTTGCCGAAAGTGGCGTACTTGAGCACCGTCAGCCCCTGGTCGTGGTACATGGCCAGCACGCAGTCGCCCTGCGCCAGCAACGGCGGGGTGAACATCGTGTCTGCCGGGAGCGGACCGAGCAGCGTGATGCCTTCGGCGCGCAATTTTTCCAGCACCGGCGCGATCACCCGGATTTCCTCGTCGCCGAGGTAGCCGCCCTCACCAGCGTGCGGATTGAGGCCGGCAACGAGGATACGCGGCCGGTCGATCCCGAATTTGCCGCGCATGTCAGCGTGCAGGATGCGCAGTGTCGTTTCCAGCGACTCCGCCGTGATCGCCGCCGGCACGTCCTTCAGCGGCAGGTGCGTCGTCGCCAGCGCCACGCGCAGATTGCCGCCCGCGAGCATCATCACCACCTGCGGCGTATGCGTCTTTTCGGCGAGGTACTCGGTGTGCCCGGTGAAGGGAATGCCGGCATCGTTGATCACTGCCTTGTTAACCGGCGCCGTTACCATCGCCGCGAACTCTCTGGAGCAGCAGCCTTCCAGCGCCCGGTCGAGCAGGCCAAGAACGTACGGCGAGTTGGCTGGATCGAGCTTTCCTGCCACGGACGCAACGCCCAGCGGCACATGGATCAGGTCGAGGACACCTGGTTCCGGCAACACCGCCGGGCCCCATTCGCGCAACCGCACGGTTGAACCGGTCTGCGCCGCACGCGCACGCATCATGTCCCGGTCTGCCAGGACAACGAGGCGTGCAGCGAAATCCTTCTCCGCGAGGCGCAGGCAGAGTTCAGGGCCGATGCCGGCCGGCTCGCCCGAGGTGACGGCGATGACCGGCGCCACGGTCAGCGTTCCTCCAGCCGCAGGTCGACGTAGGCACGGTCACGTGCCTGCCGCAACCAGTCCTGATACGCCTCGTCCAGCTTGCGCTCGCGCAGCACCTGGCGCGCCGCGGCCTTTTGCCGGTCGGCCGATACGTCCTGAACGCGACGCTCCAGCACCTCGATCAGATGGAAGCCGAACGGGGACTTGACCGGGCGACTGACTTCACCGGGCTTCAGATTGTTCATCGCGCGCTCGAACTCCGGCACCGTATCGCCCGGATAGATCCAGCCCAGATCGCCACCCTTGGGCGCCGAGCCGTCCTGCGAATGCAGCTTGGCCAGTTCGGCGAACTTCTCGCCGTGGATAATCCGGTCGTACAGCCCCTCCAGCTTGTGCCGCGCCTCGCTTTCGGAAACCAGTTCGTTGACCCGGACCAGGATATGCCGGACGTGCGTCTGCTGCACCGGCGGCAACGCCGCGCCGCCCTTCTTGTTTAGCAGCTTGACGATATGGAACCCGTTCGGGCTGCGCAGCAGCGGACCGACATCGCCCGCGTTCATCCTAGCCACGACGTCGGAAAAGATACTCGGCAACCGGTCGATGGGCCGCATTCCCAAGCTTCCGCCCTGCAACCCGTCGGGCGCGTCGGAGTACGCCGCCGCCAGCTGCGCAAAGTTCTCGCCTTTGCGCGCACGCTCCAGCACCTCGTCGGCCTTGGCCTTGAGTGTGGCAAGCTGTTCAGGCGCAGCCGATTCCGGCGCGCGCAGGAGAATGTGCGCCACCTCGTATTCCTCGCCGGCGCCGGCGGCAGACTGCCCTTCGAGGTAATTCTCGATCTCGCTGTCGGAAACGGCGATCTTGTTCTCCACCTCTCGCTCGCGCACGCGGGCGATGAGCATTTCGTTGCGGATGTCCTCGCGGAACTTCGGGAAGGCAATGCCGTCGCGCTGCAAGACCTCACGGAACTGCTCCATCGACATCTTGTTCCCGGCGGCGATGCGCTGCAGCGCCTGGTCGAGCTGCGTGTCATCGACGCGCAGGCCGGTTTCGCGCGCGTGCTGCAACTGGATCTTGTCCATTATCAGACGTTCGAGCATCTGCCGCTCGAGCACGTCGCGCGGCGGCAACGGGGTACCCTGCCGGCGCAGCTGACCAACGGCCCGCTCCAGGCCGCGGTTCAATTCATGCAGGGTAATCACCTCGTCGTTGACCACGGCGACGATCCGGTCGACGGGAATCGGCTCGGCGGCGGGACGCTGCGGCGCCTGTGCAGAGGCGACGGCACTCTGCAAAAGAACCAGCAGCAAGGCAACACGCAGCAATCGCATCATCTTGAACACCTCAGTTTTCAAAAGCGGCGCTCTCGCCGGAGCCACCGATCAGGCTGTAGCCCTGAATATTGTCTTTCAGCACGCCGAGCGGATTGGAGCCGATCCGCCCCAGGCCGCCCAGTTCGAGCTGGACGAAGAAGGAGGTCGACGCGTCCTCGGAGGTAAGCGCCTGACGACGCAACACGCCGCGCAGCACCCAGCAGCCGCCGTTGTATTCCAGGCCGGCAACCGATTGAATGACCCGGCCACTGGTCGATCCCGTTGACGTAACAGTCCCGTCATCCTTGAACGCGTAGTTGAAGCGGCCGACGGCATACCACGGGCCGGATATCGGCCACTGTCCGGAAAGATCGACCTGGTTGATCGGCGCCGTTTCAACGCGGTTGTAACGATAAGCGGCATTCAGCACCTTGCCCGGCTCGGGCTGGTAGCGAAGACCGACCGAATAGCGCTCGGTTTCCTGGTCGGCGAGGTCGTACTGCCAGGCGGTGTCGGCATAAACCCGCGGGAGAATCTGGCCACTGAACGCCGCGAGGAAGTCGGAGCGGTCCCACTTGTCGCTGTCGCTGGTCGTCGTCGCCGAATTATTGAGCGCGACTCTGCTCTTGGTAAAGTAGAAGCGCTGCCCGATCAGCGCACGGATGACTTCGTTGCCGGTATCCGGCTCAATCAGACGGCTGGTCAGCGCTGCTGTCAATTGGTTCGCGTTGTTCAGCTTATCCCAACCGGAGAACTGATTCTCGGAAAAAATCTGAGCGAAGTTGAAATCTGCCAAATCAGTATCGAAATCCTTGATTGCACTCTGATCCTTGTACGGGATATTCAGATAGTAAAGGCGCGGCTCAAGGGTCTGCGTATAGTCCCGTCCGAACCAATTACTTGAACGCTCGAAGGTCATCCCCGAATCCAGGCTGAACACCGGAAGCGTGACCGAGGTGGATTTAGCGAAATCACCAATTTCACCAGAGAGCGAATAGCTCCGGTAATTAACACCGAATTTGGGCGTGACGTACCAGCCGGGAGTCACGTAGGGCACAGCGATCTGCGGATAAAGCACCAGCCGGTTGCCGTCCGGGTAGATTTTCCCGGACTGCTCGTGTTCACGAATCGAGAAGCTGGTGTACTGCCCGAGGAAACTCAGATCGGTGTGGTGGAAATCGGGTTTGCGCGCGTTGAAGGTGATTTGCGGCAACATCCGGTACTGTTCGAGAACCGGATTATCCTCGTCCGGCTGCAGGGTCTGGTACTGCTGGAAGTTGATCGACGTGTTCCACCAGCCGCCGCCGCTGTAGGTCAACATCCCCTGTTGCAGCAACTGCGTCTGCGACGTCGACGCGATGTCGGACGACAGGTCCGTGTAGTAATCGTCGTCGGATACCTTGTTGTAGTTGATCAGGCCGGTAAAGCCTTTATTCGTGGTCTGATTATGCAGCAACGAAATCCCGTAGCGACGATCACCATCGCGCAGTTTGTCGTCCGGCAGCAACTCCGCCTGCAGCTTGCCGGTGTAGGCGCCGCCGAAAGCCGTATTGAGATAGCGGAACTCGTTGTTCAGCTGGATGCCCCGCTTGCTCATCAGCCGCGGCGTGAAGGTGGCGTCCATGTTCGGCGCGATGTTCCAGTAGTACGGCAGTTCGAACTCGAAGCCGTTGTCGCTGCTGGTACCAAACGAAGGCCGGAGGAAACCGGACTTGCGCTCGCCGCTGAGCGAGAAGGAAATCCACGGCGAGTAGAGGAACGGCACGTCCTTGAAGTAGACCGTCGCGTCGTCGCCTTCGCCAACCTCGCGGTCGTAGTCGAGACGCATCTCGGACGTTCGCACGTACCAGTCGTTGTTGTCGATCGGGCAGGTCGTGAAGGTGTTGTTCAGCAAGCGATAGTGGTTTTCTCCCTCGAACTCCATCCGGTCCGCTTCGCCGCGTGTTTCGGTCACCTGCGCCAGGCCCTGCTTCTCGCCGACGCGGGTCTGTCCGGGGGCGATGTCCGTTGCCTGCGGCGAGGCAAACCCGGAATTCCACCAGGACTGCCGGCCAAGTTCTTCGAGTTGCTGGCTGGAATTCGCCCGGTCGTCGGCGGTTGCCCCGCCCATCAACTGCCGCTTGAGCTGATAGGACGGCTGCTCGAAATAACCCACCTGATCCTCGATGCGCAAGCGCATCTTGGGGCCGGTCACGACATCCTCGCCCTGCTGCAGCCGAACGCTGCCTTCGGCCTCCATTTCGTCGTCAAGCGGCCAGTACGTCAGACGATCCGCGTTGACCACCGTACCGATCTTGCGCAGTTCGGCCTCGCCCTCGGCATTGAATTCACGGTTCACTTCGCCGGACATGCGCTGCGCGCTGAGGAAGGCCGGTCGTGGCGCTGTTTCGTCCTTCGGTGGCGTTTCCATCTTGCGCACCGCGCGCAGTGCCAGTGCCGGCTGACCATCGTCGACCACGTCGATTACGTCGGACTGGAACTGTCCCGGCGCGAATTCTCTGGATACCCCAGCCGCCCCGACCCGACGTGTCGGGGCAACGCCCGTAGCCGCGACGCCTGTCTGTGCCACCGGCGCCATCGGCGGCAAGCCGAGCAGCGCCGGATCGACGCGCAGCGGTTCGAGCGTGGAGACCTTCGCCGCGGGCAAAGCCGGCGCCGAAACCGGTTTCGGGGCAGTCAGCGGAACCGCTGGTTTTTCCGCAGGGGTCGCAACAACGCTGGCGGAGGGTCGCTGCGGCGCGACTGTCGCCGGAGAAGACTCCGCAGGACGGGCCGGAACCACAGGGGCTTTTTCCCCGGCAGCCGGAGCGGCATCCCCTTGCTCACTGCGGGTTGACTCAGGCTCGGCAACGACTGTCCTGACCTCGACGGCCGCTGGTTCCACCGGGACGACCTCGACCCGCTCCTTCGATGCCTCCGGCTGGGCAGAAACGGGAGCAGTTTCTTCCTTTGGCTCGACCTTCTTGACCGGCGGCAACCCGAGCAGCACCGGGTCAACACGTAACGGGGCCGGCGCTTGAGCCACGGCATCGCCCGCGTGCACGGCAGCCAGCGTGCCGGCGAAGCTGCAGCACAGAATCAGCACGAGTTGTTTGCGTCGGGCAGTCCGAGTCATCCGAAACGTCGATAAAGTCACACAGTGCTCACGGGGCCGCCCGCGCAGCGCGTAAGGGGGCGAATGGTAAAATCGCCGCATTCTAGCATTTAGCCCGAGGAGAAGCGGCATGCCGCGTACCATCCTGCTGCGCGAGTGGCTCAACCGCTTGTTCCCGCGCCAGCATCACGAACAGGAGCTGCGGATCGAACCGGCGTCGGCCGACGCCAGCTTCCGCCGCTATTTCCGCGTGACGCTGGAGAACGGCGACACGCGCATCGTCATGGATGCCCCGCCCGAGCATGAGGATTGCCGGCCGTTCCTGCACGTTGCCACACTGTTCCGCGATGCCGGCGTGCATGCCCCGGAGGTCTTCGCCCAGGATCTGGAGCAAGGCTTCCTGCTGCTCTCCGACCTCGGCAACACCACCTACCTGAACGTGCTCGACGCAACGACGGCGCCGGCGCTCTATCGCGACGCCAACGCCGCGCTGGTGGACATCCAGCGCGCCAGCCGGGCCGGCGTCCTGCCCGCCTACGACCGCGCCCTGCTCGAACGCGAACTCAACCTGTTTCCCGACTGGTACGTGGCCCAGCACCTCGGCCTGACGCTCGACGCGCCGCAGACGGCAGCGCTGTGCAACGTCTTCGAAACGCTGCTCGCCAACAACCTCGCCCAGCCGCAGGTCTTCGTGCACCGCGACTACCACTCGCGCAACCTGATGGTCATCGACGGCGCCTACCCTGCCAACCCCGGCATCATCGACTTTCAGGACGCCGTCTACGGTCCGATCACCTACGACCTCGTCTCGCTCTACCGCGACGCGTACATCACCTGGGAAGAAGAACGCGAACTCGACTTCGTCATTCGCTACTGGGAAATGGCGAAGAAGGCGGGCTTGCCGGTCAGCCCGGATTTCGACGCCTTCTACCGCGACTACGAATGGATGGGCGCCCAGCGCCAGATCAAGGTGCTCGGCATCTTTGCCCGCCTGTATCACCGCGACGGCAAGGACGGCTATCTCAAGGACATGCCGCGCGTGATGGCCTACCTGCGCCGCACCTGTACCCGCTACAACGCGCTGGCCCCCCTGGCCCGGCTGCTCGACCAGCTGGAGAACCGCGCCGTGGAAACGGGACTGACCTTCTGATGAAAGCGATGATTCTCGCCGCCGGACGCGGCGAACGCATGCGCCCGCTCACCGACACGACGCCGAAGCCGCTGCTCATGGCCGGCGGCAAGCCGCTGATCGTCTGGCATCTGGAACGCCTCGCGGCCTGCGGTTTCCGCGAGGTGGTGATCAACCACGCCCACCTCGGCGACCAGATCGAGGCGGCGCTCGGCGACGGTCGCGCCTTCGGCCAGTCCATCCGCTACTCGCCGGAACCGCCGGGCGCCCTGGAAACCGCCGGCGGCATCGCCCATGCCCTGCCGCTGCTAGGCAGCGACCCGTTCCTGGTGGTCAACGGCGATGTCTGGTGCGACTGGGATTTCCGCCGCGCGCACGCCTTGGCGCACAAGCGCGCGCACCTGGTTTTCGTCGACAACCCGCCGCAGCACGCCGGCGGCGACTTCTGCCTCGACGGCGAAACAGTGCGCTACGCCGCCGAGCGTATCGGCACGACCTACACCTACGCCGGAACGGGCGTCTTCGCCCCCGAATTTTTTGCCGACGTACCCGACGGCGCCGTCATGAAGCTGCGCCCGTTGCTCGACGCGGCGATCGCCCGGCGCGAACTCAGCGGGGAACACCACGCCGGCCGCTGGGTCGACGTCGGCACGCCGGAACGGCTGGCCCAACTCGATCAGGAACTGAGGCAACCCGCATGAAACACGAACCGTATTCCTCACGCCGGCAAACCCTGCTCACCACGATCGGCGACGGCGTGGCGATCATCCCGACCGCGCCGGAACGCATCCGCAACCGCGATTCGCACCATCCCTACCGTTTCGACAGCTATTTCTGGTACCTCACCGGTTTCCCCGAACCCGAAGCCGTCGCGGTGCTGGTCGGCGGGAAAGAACCGCGCGCGATCCTGTTCTGCCGCGAGAAGAACGAAGAGCGCGAAGTATGGGACGGTTTCCGCCACGGCCCCGTCGCCGCGCAGGACGCCTTCGGCTTCGACGAGGCATTCCCGATCGACGAACTCGAGCAACGCTTGCCCGACCTGATTTCCGACCGCGACACCTTGTGGCATGCGCTCGGCCACGACCCGGATTGGGATGCAAAAATCGTCGCGGCCCTGAATACCGTGCGCACGCAGACGCGCGCCGGCAAGCGCGCGCCCGCGCAGCTCCGCGACCTGCGCCAGCCGCTCGACCGCATGCGCCTGATCAAGGACACACACGAACTCGACATCATGCGTCGCGCCGCCACGATCACCGCCGCCGGCCACGTGCGCGCCATGCGCGCCAGCCGGCCGGGGCTTGCCGAATACGAACTCGAAGCCGAACTCTCCTACGAGTTCAGGAAGCGCGGCGCCGACGGCCACTCCTACGCGCCGATCGTCGCCGGCGGCACCAACGCCTGCGTGCTTCACTACGTCGAGAACGACAAACTGCTCGCCGACAACACGCTGGTGCTGATCGACGCCGGCTGCGAACTCGCCGGCTACGCTGCCGACATCACGCGCACCTTCCCGGTCAACGGGCACTTCACCGGCCCGCAGCGCGACGCCTACGAAATCGTCCTCGCCGCGCAAGCCGCTGCCGTCGCTGCGATCCGCCCCGGCGCGCCCTTCTCCGCGTATCACGACGCCGCCCTGCGCGTGCTGGTGCAGGGCATGGCCGATCTCGGCCTGCTCGCCGGCACGATCGACGACCTGATCGAGAACGAAGCCTACAAGCCGTTCTACATGCACCGCACCGGTCACTGGCTGGGGCTCGACGTGCACGACGCCGGCGAGTACAAGTCCGGCGACGAGTGGATCGCCCTTGCTCCCGGAATGACGCTGACAGTCGAGCCCGGCCTGTACATCCGTCCCGGCGAGAACATTCCGGAACACCTGCACGGCATCGGCATCCGCATCGAGGACGACATACTCGTCACCCCGGACGGCGCCGAGGTTTATACCAGTGCGCCGAAGACGGTCGCCGAGATCGAGGATGTCATGCGCCATGAGTGACGCACTGGAAACAATCCACACCGACGTGCTCATCGTCGGCGCCGGCCCGGTCGGCGTGACCCTCGCGCTGGCGCTGGAGAAAAGCGCCCTGCGCGTATTGCTGGTCGACCGCCAGGCCGACGGCGCCTGGCAGAAGGACCCGCGCGCGCTGGCCTTGTCGCACGGCAGCCGGCAACTGCTCGAGCGCCTCGGCGCCTGGAACACCCCCGCCGGCACTCCCATCCGGCACATCCACGTCTCGCAACGCGGCGGTTTCGGCAGTACGCAGATCGAGGCCGCCGACTACGCCATCCCGGCGCTCGGCTACGTCATGCGCTACCGCGACCTGCTCGCCGGACTCTATGCGCAGCTGCCGCCAGACCGGCTCATCGCGCCCGCCACGGTTACCCGCATCGAGACAGCGGCGGAAACAGCCACGGTCACGATCGATGCTTCAGGGAAACGACAGCGCATCGAGGCCCGCCTCGTAGTACACGCCGAAGGCACGCCGTCGGACGACCCCGACGTGGCGGTCCGCGACTACGATCAGCACGCGATCGTCTGCGAAGTCACCCCGGCCGCCCCGCACGAAAACCGCGCCTGGGAACGCTTCACCCCGGACGGTCCGCTGGCGCTGCTTCCGGTCGACAAGGGTTACGCGGTGGTACTGACCGTGGCGCCGGACAAGGCGGCACGCATCCTCGAACTTTCCGACGGCGATTTCCTCGCCACGCTCAACGGCCAGTTCGGCGGCCGCCTCGAACTGGTCGCCACCGGCCCGCGCGCCGCGTTCCCCCTCGCCCTGCGGCTGCGCCGGCGGCTGACCACCGAACGCCAGGTCTGGCTCGGCAACACCGCGCAGACGCTGCACCCGGTTTCCGGCCAGGGCTTCAATCTCGGCCTGCGCGACGCCTGGGAACTGGCCGAAACGCTGCTCGACACCGCCCCGGGCGACCCCGGCCAGGCGGCGCCGCTCGCCGCCTACGCGCTGCGCCGGCAGCCGGACCGACTGGGCAGCGCCGTGTTCACCGACGGAATCGTCCGCCTCTTCTCCAACGACATTCCGCCGCTCAAGGCGCTGCGCGGGCTGGGCCTGCTCGCGCTCGATCTCGCACCGCCGCTCCGGCACTTCGTCGCCCGCCGGATGATCTGGGGCGCCCGCGCCTGGTTCTGAATTCGGCCGTCGGGTGACAAACAATCGCTTTCTGGTCGAACCGGCAGGTGTTGCTTATACTGAATCCACAACAAAGCCAGAGGGCAAAACGGTTACGTCGCATCCGTAGCCGGGAGCGCGAAGGAAGAACAGATGATGGATTTCCAGGCATTCCGCCGCCATTCACTGAAGACGCGCATCCTCGTCGTCACACTCTGCCTGATCGTTGCCTCGGTCTGGTCGTTGTCGTTCTACGCCAGCCGATTGTTGCGCGAAGGCATCGCTCATCTCCTCGGCGAACAACAGCGCTCGACAGTGGCCTTTGTCGCGAAAGAGATCGATTTCAACATCAACAATCAAATCAAGGCTCTGGAGCTGACAGCCGCCAATCTGGGGCCTGCACTTCTTTCGCAGCACCAGGCGCTACAAAGCCGTCTTGAGCAACAGCTCGCTCTCTTGAGTCTGTTCAACACCGGAATCTGGCTAACCGATGCCGAAGGCACAACCATCGCCGATGTCCCGCTTTCCACAGGGCGTCTTGGTGTCAATTACCGTGACCGGGAGTATTTTTCAAAGACAATTCGAAATAACCGGCCAACCGTCTCGGACCCGATTAAAGGGCGCATCGTAAACGCAACCGTTATCGTGATTTCTGTCCCCATCCGCGACGCCCGGGGGAACGCTATCGGAACACTGTGCGGCGGCACCCGCCTCGATCAAGCCAGGTTTTTTGAACCGATTACCGAAACTCGCTATGGAAGGACCGGCGGGTTCCTCGTCATCTCGCCGAAGACCCGACTGATCATCAAAGCGACGGACAGCCGCCGCGACATGGAGGAACTCCCGCCACAGGGCGTCAACCCGAGCACGGACCGGGGGCTGGAACGCCCCCCAATGACGCAGATCCAGAAAAATGCTCATGGCGTTGAAATTCTCGTTTCGAGCCACGCAATTCCCTCCGCTGGGTGGGTCGCGGCGGCGACGTTAACTACGGAAGAAGCCTTCGCGCCGATCAACGATATTCATCGGAGCATCCTCCTCGCGGCAGCGCTGGCGAGCCTGGTGGCGGGAGGCATCATATGGTGGCTCCTGAATCGGCAACTGAATCCTCTCGACGAGGCCGCCAGGACACTCGACAAAGTCAAGAGAACCGGAGATGCGCTCCCTCCCTTGCCGGTAACCCGCAACGACGAAATCGGCATCCTCATTACGGCTTTCAACGAGTTGCTTGGGCAGTTCCAGCAACGAGAGCTGGCGCTGAGCGAAAGCGAAGAGCGCTTCAGGGCCCTGCACGACGGCTCGTTCGGTGGAATTTCGATCCACGACAAGGGCACCATCCTGGACTGCAACCAGGCGCTGGCCGAGATGTCCGCTTTTTCCCTCGACGAACTCGTCGGCATGGACGGCCTCCAGCTCATCGCGCCAGCCTGGCGCGACTGGGTTAGGGGCAACATCAAGAGCGGCCATGACCGCCCTTACGAGGCAGAAGGCTTGCGCAAGGATGGCTCGGTCTACCCGTTGGCGATCCGCGGCAAGAACATCCCCTACAAGGGCAACACCGTACGGGTCACCGAGTTTCGTGACATCAGCGACCAGAAACGAGCCGAGCAACAGCAGCGCATTGCCGCCACGGCCTTCGAATCGCGGGAAGGGATGTTCATCACCGACGCCGAGCACCAATTCGTGCGCGCCAACCGCGCTTTCCTGCAAATGGTCGGTTACACCTTTGATGAACTGCAGCCACACCCCCCGGGGGTCATCCATTCCGAGCGCAACCCGCCCGGACTCCTCGCTGACATGTTACACAGCATCGAAAGCGAAGGTACTTGGCAGGGCGAATTCTGGGCGCGACGCAAAAACGGCGAGGAGTTCCCCGCCAGACTCAGCGTCACCGCGGTCCGCGATGGTACCCGGGTCACGACCCACTACGTCTCAGGAATCGAGGACATCACCGAGCGGAAACTCGCGGAAGAGGAAATACGGCACCTCGCCTACTTCGACCAACTCACCGACCTGCCCAACCGCCAGCTCCTCGCCGACCGATTGCAGCAGGCGCTGGCGTCAAGCTGCCGCCACCACCAGTGTGGTGCGGTGCTGTTCATCGATCTCGACAACTTCAAGACGCTCAACGACACGCTCGGACACGAGCAGGGCGACGTCCTCCTGCGCCAGGTGGCGCAGCGGCTCTCGCTCTGCGTCCGCGAATGCGACACCGTCGCGCGCCTGGGGGGCGACGAGTTCGTGATCATGCTCGAGGCGCTCGGCGAATCGCAGCCCGACGCGGCCAATCACGCCGAACGGGTTGGCGAAAAGATCATTGCCAGCCTCAGCCAGCCCTACCACTTCCCCGGCTATGAACATCACAGCTCGGCCAGCATCGGCATCGCCATGTTCTCCGGCTGCGACGAAGTCGCCGATGAACTCCTGAAGCGCGCCGACATGGCCATGTACCAGGCCAAGTCGGCCGGCCGCAACACGCTGCGCTTCTTCGACCCCGAAATGCAGGCGGTCGTCTCCGCCCGCGCATCGCTCGAAGCCGGACTGCGCGAGGCGCTGCAGCGTGGACACTTCGTCCTCCACTTTCAGCCGCAGGTCGATTCTGCCTGCCGGCTGACCGGCGCGGAAGTTCTCCTGCGCTGGCACGACCCGCGCTACGCTTCGGTACCGGCACGGATTTTCATCGATGTCGCGGAGGAGTCGGGGCTGATCATCCCGATCGGCGAATGGGTGCTATCGACCGTATGCGCCCAGCTGGCGAAATGGGAATCCGACCCGGCCCTGGCGCAACTGACCGTCTCCGTGAACATCAGCCCCCGACAGTTCCAGCAGAAGGCCTTCGTCGATCGCCTTTTCGACATCATCGAGCGGAGCGGAGCCGACCCCCGGCGTCTCAAGCTGGAGCTGACCGAGGGCATCATGGTCAAGGACATCGACGACGTCGTCGCCAAGATGGACGCGATCAAGGCACGCGGGATCGGTCTCTCCCTCGACGATTTCGGCACTGGCTACTCTTCGCTCAGCTACGTCAAGCGGCTGCCCCTCGATCAGTTGAAGATCGACCAGGGCTTCATTCGCGACATCCTCACCGACCCGGACGACGCCGCAATCGCCCGGATGATCATTGCGCTCGGGGAAAATTTCGGGTTGAACATCATCGCCGAAGGCGTCGAGACGGAAGCGCAGTTGCTCAAACTCGCAGAACAGGGCTGCAATCACTATCAGGGCTATCTGTTCGGCCGCCCGATGCCGCTCGAGGATTTCGAGGCCTACGCCCATCGCTAAGCTTTCGCCCCCGGACGGAGTCGGCTAGACTGCTGCGATTTTCGCCCCCAATCAACCACTCCAACGCCCCATGGCCCGCACAAACAAGAAGCCGCAACTGATCGAATTCAAGGGAACGACACTTCCCGTCGTCAGCGTCACCCTGCACACACTGAGCCCGGAACAACTGGCAATAACAGCCAACGAACTCTTCGGCGACGCGGCCTTTTTCGACGGCGACGCGGCGGTGCTCGAACTGGAACAGATCGACCCGGTGGTACGGGATGCGCCGGACTGGACGGCGATCCGCTCTATTTTTTTGCAGCACGGCCTGCACGTCGTCGGCGTGCGCGGCGCCGGCGAGGCGCTGAGCGCTTCCGCTGCCGCCGCGGGACTGCCGGGCATCACCGCGCTCAAGCGGCCATCCCGCCCCGTGGCGGAACCCGCAACGGCCAAGCAACCCGAAACTCAGGTCGTGCCGCCCCCGGCACCGGCTGAACCTTCGCCAGCGCCACCACCGCCCGCCGCCGCTCCAACCGTGATCATCGACCGCCCCCTGCGGTCCGGTCAGCAGGTCTACGCCCGCGGCGGCGACCTCGTCGTCCTGGCCGCGGTCAATGCCGGCGCGGAAGTCATCGCCGACGGCAGCATCCACATCTACGCCCCGCTGCGCGGCCGGGCGCTGGCCGGCGCCAGCGGCGAAGCCAGCGCGCGCATCCTCACCACCCGCTTCGAGGCGGAACTGGTGTCGATCGCCGGCGTCTATCGCACCTTCGAGGCCGGCATCCCCGACGCCCTCGCCGGGAAGCCGGTGCAGGTGCAACTGGGCGAGGCAACGGAAGGCGGCGCCAGCCCGTTGCTCATCAAGGCGCTGAAAACCGATTGATGCCATTCGGAAAAGCGCATTCAGCAGGTAAAATTCTGTTTTTTTGACGAAAGACCGCCGTGACAAGAATCATCGTCGTGACCTCCGGCAAGGGTGGCGTGGGCAAGACCACCACCAGTGCCAGCTTCGCCTCCGGCCTGGCGCTGCGCGGCTTCAAGGCCGCCGTGATCGACTTCGACGTCGGCCTGCGCAACCTCGACCTGATCATGGGCTGCGAACGCCGCGTGGTCTATGACCTGATCAACGTCCTCAACGGCGAAGCGACGCTGACGCAGGCGCTGATCAAGGACAAGCACTGCGGCAACGACAACCTCTACGTCCTGCCCGCCTCGCAGACGCGCGACAAGGACGCGCTGACCGAGGAAGGCGTCGAGAAGGTGCTGAAGGAGCTCGAACACATGGGCTTCGACTACGTCGTCTGCGATTCGCCGGCCGGCATCGAGCGCGGCGCTGTGATGGCCCTGACCTTCGCCGACGAGGCGCTGATCGTCACCAACCCGGAAGTCTCGTCGGTGCGCGACTCCGACCGCATCCTCGGCATCATCCAGGCCAAGTCGCGGCGCGCCATCAAGGGCGACGAACCGGTCAAGGAGCACCTGCTGATCACCCGCTACTCGCCCAAGCGCGTCGAGGAAGGCGAAATGCTTTCCTACAAGGACGTGCAGGAAATCCTGCGCGTGCCGATCATCGGCGTGATTCCCGAGTCGGAATCGGTGCTGCAGTCGTCCAACCAGGGCACGCCGGCCATCCACCTCAAGGACAGCGACGTCTCCGAAGCCTACTTCGACGTCGTCGACCGCTTCCTCGGCCAGACCAAGCCGCTGCGTTTCGTCGATTACGAGAAACCCGGACTGTTCAAGCGACTCTTCGGAGGGAAATAGATGTCCCTGCTCTCTCTTCTCTTCGGCAGCAAACCGAAATCCGCCGCGCTGGCCAAGGAACGCCTGCAGCTGATCATCGCCCACGAGCGCAGCGGCCTGTCGGGCAAGAAGGAATTCCTGCCCGAGATGCAGAAGGAACTGATCGCGGTCATTTCCAAATACGTGGCGATCAACCCGGACGACATCAAGGTCTCGCTGGAAAAGCAGGGAAATTACGAAGTTCTGGAAGTCAATATCGTCCTGCCCGAGCCCGACGGCGAGCACTGACAAGGCTGACTCCCGCAGACTTGCAGCACCCACGAGGCACGCCGGCTCTCGCCGGCGTGCCTCGTTCGGTTTTCCGCATCGCGGGCGCCTGTACGTGCATTACAGAACTTCGATCTTTACCTGAATTTTCCCGGACTAACGCCCTGTTTCCTTGGAAATCGCCGACCGGATCGGCCACATCAACGCACAAAAAATTGAAAAATCAAGCGTTTTTTTGCTTTCCCAAATGACTATTTTGTCTATTTTTTAGGCAGCAACGAGAGTAAAATCCGCTCCCTTCGCTGTTCGCCCGCTACTACTCCCATGCAATTCGTCGGCTATTCGCTCCGGAATAATCTCTTCGTCGCGCCCATGGCCGGGGTGACGGACCGTCCGTTCCGCCAGTTGTGCAAGAAGATGGGCGCCGGGCTGGCCGTTTCGGAGATGGTCACCTCGAACTCGCTGCTCTACGGCAGCGCCAAGACGCAGCGACGGGCCAACCACGACGGCGAGGTTGAACCGATTTCGGTGCAGATCGCCGGCTCGATCCCGGAGATGATGGCCGACGCGGCGCGCCACAACGTCGACCGTGGCGCACAGATCATCGACATCAACATGGGCTGCCCGGCCAAGAAGATCTGCAACGTGATGGCCGGCTCCGCCCTGCTGAAGGACGAACCGCTGGTCGGGCGGATTCTCGACGCGGTGGTAAAGGCAGTGCCGGATACGCCGGTAACCCTGAAAATCCGCACCGGCTGGGACAAGGGCAACCGCAATGCGCTGGCCATCCTGAGAATCGCCGAGCAGTCGGGCATCCGCGCGCTGGCCGTGCACGGGCGCACCCGCGCCTGCGGCTATACCGGTCACGCCGAATACGAGACGATCGCCGCGGTGAAGGCCGCCGCGCGCATCCCGGTCATCGCCAACGGCGACATCACTTCGCCGGAGAAGGCCAGGCAGGTGCTTGACGCCACCGGCGTCGACGCGCTGATGGTCGGCCGCGCCGCCCAGGGCCGCCCCTGGCTGTTCCGCGAGATCGAACACTACCTGGCGACCGGCACGCACCTGCCGCCGCCGCGCGTCAGTGAAATCCACGCCATCCTCCTCGCCCATCTCGAAGACCTGTACGACTTCTACGGCATCGAGACCGGCGTGCGCGTCGCGCGCAAGCACATCTCCTGGTACACCAAGGGGCTGGTCGGCTCGGCGGCCTTCCGCCATCGCATGAACCAGCTGCCCACCGTCGAGGAACAGCGCGAAGCCGTCAACGCTTTCTTCCTCGGCCTCGCCGAGCACAGCGACCACCTGAATTACGAGATTAACGACACGGCCGAAAACAATAACATGGGGGAACTCGCCGCATGAACAAGACGAACGACATCGCCGCCTGCATCCGCGGCGCCCTGGAAACGTATTTCCGCGATCTCGACGGCGAAGCACCGACCAATGTTTACAACATGGTGCTGAAGAGCGTCGAGCGTCCGATGCTCGAAGTCATCCTGCACCAGGCCGGCGGCAACCAGACGCTGGCGGCCGAGATGCTCGGCATCAACCGCAATACCCTGCGCAAGAAGATCACCGAACACCAGTTGTTCTGAAGCCAGCCATAACCTAACACCCACCGCAAAGACGCGAAGGAACAAAGGCGACGCAAAGAACTACAACGCAGTTCTGTAGCAGTTCTGTTTTTCTTTGCGAACCTTTGCGGTGGAATCCAAAATCCAAACCATGAGAAAGCTCTCGTCATGAAGATTCGCCAAGCTCTGATCAGCCTTTCCGACAAACGCGGTGCGCTCGAATTCGCCCAGGGCCTCGCCGCCCAAGGCGTCAAGCTGCTGTCCACCGGCGGCACCGCCAAGCTGCTGCGCGACGCCGGTCTTGCCGTCACCGAAATCGGCGACTACACCGGCTTCCCGGAAATGCTCGACGGCCGCGTCAAGACGCTGCATCCGAAAGTGCATGGCGGCATCCTCGCCCGCCGCGACCTGCCTGAGCACATGGCGACGCTCGAACAGCACGGCATTCCGACCATCGACCTCGTCTGCGTGAATCTCTATCCGTTCGCCGCGACGATCGCCAAGGACGGCGTGACGCTCGAAGACGCGATCGAGAACATCGACATCGGCGGGCCGACGATGGTCCGCTCGTCGGCCAAGAACTACACCGGCGTCGCCATCGTCACCGATCCGGAAGACTACGCCGCGCTGCTCGACGAGATGAAAGCCAGCGATGGCGCCCTCTCGCTGGCCACCCGCTTCAACCTCGCGAAGAAGGCCTTCACCCACACCGCCCGCTACGACGGCATGATCGCCAACTGGCTGACCGGCCTCGACGACGGCGTCGAAGCCAAGGCGGAAGAAGCCGCGCCGACGCCGGCCATCTTCCCGGCCAGGCTGCAGCTCGCCTTCGACCGCGTCGAGGTGCTGCGCTACGGCGAGAACTCGCATCAGTCGGCTGCGTTCTACCGCGACATCGCTCCGATCGCCGGCAGCATCGCCGCCTACACCCAGCTGCAGGGCAAGGAGCTCTCGTACAACAACATCGCCGACTCCGATGCGGCGTGGGAATGCGTCAAGACCTTCGACGCACCGGCCTGTGTCATCATCAAGCACGCCAACCCGTGCGGGGTGGCCATCGACGCCAACCTGCTCGGCGCCTACGAAAAAGCCTTCAAGACCGACTCAACCTCGGCCTTCGGCGGCATCATCGCCTTCAACGGCGAGGTCGGCATGGACATCGTCGAGGCACTGAACGCGCGCAAGCACTTCGTCGAAGTGCTGATCGCCCCGTCCTACACCGCCGAAGCCAAGGCCGCGCTGGCTGCCAAGCAAAACCTGCGCGTGCTCGTCGTGCCAATGGCGCGCGACCTCAACAAGCTCGAATTCAAGCGCGTCGGCGGCGGCCTGCTGGTGCAGACAGCCGACGATTTCACCGCGCAAGCCAGTGGCCTGAAGGTCGTCACCAAGGTGCAGCCGACCGCGCAACAGATCGAAGACCTGCTCTTCGCCGAACGCGTCGGCAAGTTCGTCAAGTCGAACGCCATCGTCTTCTGCGGCGGCGGCATGACGCTCGGCGTCGGCGCCGGCCAGATGAGCCGCGTCGATTCGACCAAGATCGCCAGCATCAAGGCCCAGGCCGCCGGTCTCGACCTGAACGGCTCGGTCGTCGCCTCCGACGCCTTCTTCCCGTTCCGCGACGGGCTGGATGTCCTCGCCGAAGCCGGCGCCAAGGCAGTCATCCAGCCGGGCGGCTCGATGCGGGACGACGAAGTGATCGCCGCGGCCGACGAACACGGCATCGCCATGGTGTTCACCGGCGCCCGCCACTTCCGCCACTGATATCGCCCCACCGCGAGGAGTAGAATCCCAGCATTCTCCTCCTCCCCTCTTTCTCATCCATTTCACTTGCTTATGAACCTACTTGTCATTGGCTCTGGCGGCCGCGAACATGCGCTGGCCTGGCGCCTCGCCAAATCGGCCGGCCTGCAGAAGATCTACGTCGCCCCCGGCAACGCCGGCACGGCCCACCAGATCGAGATGGAAAACCTGCCCATCACCGACCCCGAAGCGCTCGCCGACTTCGCGGAAAAGGAAAAGATCCACCTGACCGTCGTCGGCCCGGAAGCGCCGCTTGCTGCTGGCGTGGTCAATGTCTTCCGCGCACGCGGACTGAAAGTCTTCGGACCGACCAAGGAGGCCGCGCAGCTGGAAAGCTCGAAGGACTTCGCCAAGCGCTTCATGGCCCGACACAAGATCCCGACCGCCGCGTTCGAGACTTTCTCCGACACCGCCGCCGCGCACGCCTACGTCGACCAGAGGGGCGCGCCGATCGTCATCAAGGCCGACGGCCTGGCGGCCGGCAAGGGCGTCGTCGTCGCCATGTCGCTCGACGAAGCGCACAGCGCCATCGACGACATGCTCTCCGGCAACAAGCTCGGTGATGCCGGCGCCCGCGTGGTCATCGAAGACTTCCTCGACGGCGAGGAAGCCAGCTTCATCGTCATGGTCGACGGCAAGAACGTCCTGCCGCTCGCGTCCAGCCAGGACCACAAGCGCATCTTCGACGGCGACACCGGGCCGAACACCGGCGGCATGGGCGCCTACTCGCCGGCGCCGGTGGTCACGCCGGAAATCCACGCCAAGGCGATGCGCGAGGTGATCCTGCCGACAGTGCGCGGCATGGCCGCCGATGGCATGCCCTACACCGGCTTCCTCTACGCCGGCCTGATGATCGGCAAGGACGGCTCGGTCAAGGTCGTCGAATTCAACTGCCGCATGGGCGACCCGGAAACGCAGCCGATCATGATGCGCCTGAAGTCCGATCTCGTGACGCTGATCGAGCACGCCATCGACGGAAAACTCGATCAGATCGAGGCCGAATGGGACCGCCGCGTGGCCCTGGGTGTCGTACTCGCCGCCGCCAACTACCCTGATTCGCCAAGGAAAGGCGACGTGATCAGCGGTCTGCCCAAGGAAACGGACAGCGTTTGCGTCTTCCACGCCGGTACGGCGGAACAGGACGGCAAGGTGGTCACGGCCGGCGGCCGCGTACTCTGCGTCACCGCGCTCGGCGACAACGTCAAGCAGGCGCAGAAGCTCGCCTACGACACGATCACCGGCATCCACTTCGACGGCATGCAGTTCCGCCGCGACATCGGCCACCGCGCCATTTCACGGTAACAGGCTACGATGCGACTGCCGGTCGGGCAGTCGCATCGATTCGTCAACGGGCCGGCGCTTCGTCCGAAACGTCGGCAGGCACTATGGCCGGCGGCAGTTCTACCGCAACACCGTGTTTCTTTAGCCGACGCACGACCCGGTCGACCTCGTCCTGATTCCCGCAGCCCTGCTGCGCACGCAGTTCCAGCCGCAAGGCGGCGGCATTCTCGCGGGACGATTCACGCAAGCGCTTCAGCACCTCGGCCGCCTCGGCAAAACAGGACGTATCCAGCAGCAGTTCGGCCTCAAGCATCAGGCTCGCCGCGCGGGCGTCCTGCCCCTTCTTCCCCTGCACCGCCCGATCGAGCCACTCGCGCATGCGCGCGGAATCACCCAGCGCGAAGGCGGCACGGGCCGCGACCAGCGCCGCAGGCATTTCGACCGCAGACGACGCGGCGTGAGCCCTCGCAGCAGATTTGATGGCTCGCTCATAGCGGCCCTCGAACAACAGGCGAACACTGTCGCCGAGGAGCGCCAGCGCCTTGTCACGCGCCCTTCGCGCCCTGAACTCACCGACTTTCCGGGGCAACGACAGGGTCACTGCGGCAGCGCGAACCAGCGCATAAATGACGAAGAAGGCCAGGAACAGGACAACGATCGCCAGATTCAGCGAAACTTCCCCGCGATAAGGCGGCACGATCAGCAGGAGGTAACCGTCGTTGACGTTGGCGGCCAATGAAATGCCCACCGCCAGCGCGAACAGTCCGAGCACCCAGAGCAGCCCTCTCATGGCCGTTCCTTCTCCGAACGGGCGGCCTTGATCGCCGAGAGGCTGTCGTTGAGGCTCGGCAACGCGATGTTGAGTTCGGTGGCCGACAACTGCCCGAGCACGTCCATGCCCCGCCGGACGGCGGGGGCCTGACCGTCGAAGTAGCGCCCGATCAGGGCCAGACATTGCTTGAGCTCGTTGCGATAGGTCCATTGATCCCGCGAGAGCAGCGCCAGCCGGGCCGTCAGCAGGCGCAGCTTGAGGTTTTCGCGCAGGAAGAAAATCTGGCTGGGCGCGAGCAGTGCAGGTTCCTCACGGTCAAAACGCTGTATCCGCACCAGACTGCGGACTTCCCGCCAGAGGTCGCGGGCGAGCAGTTCCCAATAGCCGAAAGTAAATGCCGACGACGCTGCCGCCTCCGCCGGCGCCGGGGGCCGTTCTTCCCGCAGCCGCCCGTCCACGGCCAGCGGGAGCGTGTCGACCGAGGTGATGACGTTTTCGATGCGCAGGTACATGCCCGGCAGATCGAGTTCCGGAACGGCGCGCAGGCGGTCGAGGTCACGCACCAGCACCTTGCGCAGGCCGATGAACTGCGGCCGGCTGCTGGCAGCGAGGCGCGCTTCGGCCGCCTGCAGCGCCAGCACCGCGCCCTGGACATTACCCGCCAGCTGCAGCTGCTGCGAAGCGAGGGTCACGCTGTGCTCGATCTCGGCCAGCGCCGATTCCTCGCTGTTGCGCGCCAGATTCTGATACAGCGCCTCCAGGACTTCCTGCTGGCTCTTCGAATCAGCCAATCGCCCCTCGAGTTCGCCCAACTTGGCATGCACGGACGCCAGTTGCTCTTGGGCCTGTTTCGCCAAGGAGCGGCTCTCGTTGGCGGTGGCGTCGCTCTCGGACAGCCGCCGGGCCAGTTCCTGCTGCGTTTCAGCCAGGCGCGCGCGGGTCTCGAACCATTGCCAGCCGGCAAGGCCAAGCGCCAGCACGGCGACGATCAACCACGGGCTGAACCAGTGTCCCCGGTTCGGGTTGTCAGGTGACGACGAGGGCGGCGACATGGTGTTCGCCTCCTTCGCTTCGGAGTCGGAAACAGCCGCCGCGTTCGGCGGTGAGGTATCAACGTTATCGTTCATGTTCAGGCCAATGGTAATTGCACAAGCCCTCGACGAGTCCGGCATCGGCGGGGCCGGTCAGCACCACGCAGGGCAATCCCAGACGTTCCGCCTCTTCGGCGATGCGCGGGTGCGGGACGAACAGCGGCAGGGCGCGGAGCCTGTCGAGGCTGTCAGTATCGAGCAGTTCCAGCAGGTTGCGCAAACCCTCGCTGGACGAAACGGTTATTGCGTCCAAGGCAGCGTCGCGCAACAGCGACACTACCGGCGCAGCATCGCGCGGCGCCGAACGGCGGTAGCAGGTCACGCAATCGACCACCGCTCCGCGCGCGCGCAGGGTTTCAGCGAGCAGTTCACGACCGCCGTTGCCGCGCAGGATCAGCACGCGCTTGCCGGCGACGGCAGCTGTCTGAAGCGGCGACAGCGCCAGCAGCGCCTCGGAATCGAAGCGGGCGGCGGGCACGATGACGCCGGAAATGCCGAAATCGGCCACCCGGCACACCGTGCCCGGCCCGATCGCCGCCGCTTGCAGCGCTTGAGGCCACGGGCGAGCGGCCAGCAGCCGCGGCAGGGAAAAATCGACGGCGTTCGGGCTGATGAAGACGACCAGCGCCACGTCATCAAGCCGTGCCATTGCGGCATCGAAGGCCGACCAGTCATCGACCGGAGAAATCCCGATCAGCGGAAAACACACCGCCTCGCCACCATGCGCAGCGAGTTGCGCCGCCAGGCCGGCGGCCTGCGCCTCCGGCCGGGTGACCAGAATCCGGCGTCCGGCGAGCGGCAGAGTCATTGGTGGGTGTTGCCCGGCAGCAACTTGTCGGCACCCCGGGCGCACAACTGCGCCGCCAGCTCGCGGCCGATGGCCTCATCGTCGCCCGCCGGGCCGCGCAGTTCGCCACTGACAACCGCGCTGCCGTCGGCCGCGGCAACGAAACCACGGAGCCAGAGTTCGCCACCATCGATCAACGCGTGGCCGCCCAGCGGCACCTGGCAACTGCCGCCCAGCGCCCGCGAGAAAGCCCGTTCAGCGCGCACGCAATGCGCGGTGCGCGGATCGTGCAGCGGCGCGATCCAGGCGGCGAGGTCGTCGCGTCCGGCCAGAATCTCGATGCCCAGCGCGCCCTGCCCCGGCGCCGGCAGCGACTGCTCCGGCGTAAGCACGGTACGGACCCGCTCCGTGAGTCCGAGACGGATCAGCCCGGCCGCCGCCAGAATGATCGCGTCGTACAGCCCCTCGTCGAGCTTGCGCAGGCGTGTGTCGAGGTTGCCGCGCAGCGGCTGGATCGTCAGATGCGGGTAGCGCGCCCGCAGTGTCGCCTCGCGGCGCAGACTGGAGGTCCCGACGACGGCCCCAGCCGGCAGTGCATCGAGGCCGGCGAAACGGTTGGAGACGAAGGCGTCGCACGGATTCTCGCGCGCGGTGATCGCCGTCAGCGCGAAGCCCTCCGGCATCTCCATCGGCACGTCCTTCAGCGAATGCACCGCCAGATCCGCCCGCCCTTCCTGCATGGCGACCTCGAGTTCCTTGATGAACAGCCCCTTGCCGCCGATCTGCGACAGCGGCCGGTCAAGGATCTGGTCGCCGCGGGTCGTCATTCCGAGGATCGCGATTTCAGCGTCAGGGTAGAGTCCCTGCAGCCGCGACTGGACATGCAGCGCCTGCCACATGGCCAGACGGGACTCGCGCGTGGCGATGACGATGCGTAAGGGAGCAGAAGGCGAACGGACCACGGCGACATCCTGATGTGCGGTAGGGAAGCGCGCGGATTCTAGCACGCCCCCTCCTCACCCCTTCTCGCCACCTGGCCTGTCAGCCTTGGCCGTAATACGCCCCGGGGCCGTGCTTGCGCAGGAAGTGCTTGTCGAGGAGATGCTGCGGCATCGGCGGCAGCCCCGGCGCCATCTGCAGGCTGAGCAGCGCCATGCGCGCGACGAGTTCGAGCACCGCGGCGTTGTGCACGGCGTCATGCGGCGTCGGCCCCCAGGCGAACGGCCCGTGGTTGGCCACCAGCACCACCGGCATGTTCTTGGGATCGATCCCGCGCTCGCGGAAACACTCGACGATGGCCAGTCCGGTTTCGGCTTCGTACGCCCCGGCGGTCTGCCGTTCGGTCAGTTGCCGCGTACAGGGCACCTCGCCATAGAAATAGTCGGCATGCGTCGTGCCCAGCGCGGGGATGCCCCGGCAGGCCTGTGCCCACACCGTCGCCCACGACGAGTGGGTGTGCACGATGCCGCCGAGCGACGGGAAGTGCCGGTACAACTCGACGTGGGTCGGCAGATCCGACGACGGCCTCAGGCTGCCTTCGATGACCCGCCCGTCGGCGTCGACAACAACCATGTCTTCGACTTTCATGGTTTCGTAGGGAACGCCGCTCGGCTTGATGACGATGGCGCCGGTTTCCGCGTCCTTGCCGCTGACGTTGCCCCAGGTGAAATCGACGAGGCCGAGCTTCGGCAAATCGAGATTGGCTTCGAGGACTTCTCTTTTCAGGTTTTCCAGCATCAGGCATAGCCTCCTTGTTTGAGTCGCTCACCGACCCATTGCCTTGCGTGGGCGATTTCCGCGAGGGGGTCGGCGGCTTTCTCGGTCCACATTTCGATCAGGAACGGCCCCGCGTAATTGAGGTCGCGCAGGGTCTTGAAGCAGTGCACGAAATCGACGGTGCCCTGCCCGAAGGGAATGTCGCGGAAGGCACCGGGAGAGTTCGGGCCGACCGGCAGCGTTTCCTTGACATGGATGCCGACGATGTCGTGAATGCCGAGACGCAGTTCGTGCTCGACATCGTTGCCCCAGGCGGTAAGGTTGCCGAGATCAGGGTAGACCTGCAGCCACGGCGAGGGCAGGCGCTCCTTGAGTGCCATGTACCGGGTGATCGAGTTCATGAACGGCGTGTCCATGATCTCCAGCGCCAAGGTCACCTGAAGGCGCGCGGCCTCCTCCAGCGCGCATTCCATTCCCTCGTAATAGCGCTCGCGCGAGTCTCGCGTCGTCGGTTCGTAATACACGTCATAGCCGGCCAGCTGGATCACCCGGATACCCGTGTCGCTGGCGAAGCGGATGGCTTTGGCCATGAACTCGGCGGCCTGGGCGCGGATCGCCGGGTCGGCGCTGCCGAAGGGTATCTTGCGGTGGCCGGAAAGGCACATCGTCGGCACGGGTACGCCGCATTCGCGCGAGACACGGAAAAAGTCGAGCCGCTCGGCGAGGCTCCAGTCAAGACGCGCCATGCGCTCGGGCGTTTCATCGACGGAGAGTTCCAGGAAGTCGTAACCGGCTGCCCGTGCCGCCTCGAACCGCTCCCGCCAGCCCAGCGCTTTCGGCAGCGCCTTTTCGTAAATACCGATCGGATTTTTCATCGTCGTCATCTGCCAGTTCATGCCACCGCCGGCATTGTATCCAGCCTCCGGGCCAGTTCGCGGAAGGTCGCATATTTCTCGCGATAGCGTGGCGCGGCATGACGATCGGGCTCAAGCCGATCGCCGCTCGGGCACATCGCCGCCATGGCGTCCACGAAGGTCGGATAGACGCCCGAGCCGACCGCCGCCGCCACAGCAGCCCCAAGACAACCGGATTCCTTGACGTTCATCACCTCGACCGGCATCTCGCTGATGTCGGCAACCATCTGCATCCACACCTTGGAGCGCGCCGGCCCGCCGGTCAGGCGCAACACCCGGTCGCGTCCGGACAGGGCCAGGATGCGTTCGAGATGCGCATGCTGTGCGAAACAGATGCCCTCATAGACCGCCTGCACGAGATCCGGCAGGCCATGCGCGTTGGCCAGGCCATAGAACCCCGAAGAAAGGTTATCGCCGAGATTCGAGGCGAACAGATACGGCAGGAACTGGACGGCACTCCCGCCCTTCTTCAGCGACGCCACCATCTCGTCGCAACGGCGGAAGGGTTGCTCGGTCCCGGCCATGAAATTGCGCACGAACCAGTCGAGGTTCGACGCCGACGTCGGACTGCCCTCATGCACGAAGTAGCGCTCCGGGATGCAGTAGCGCCCCCACGTATACGGGTAGTTGTCCCCGACGATCTGCTCGGTTACCCAGGTCGAAATGGTCCAGGTGCCCATCACCACGTTGATCTGGCGCGAATCGGCCAGTCCGGCGCAGACCGCCGCCGAGACCACGTCGAAGAAGCCGCCATAGACCGGCGTCCCCGGCAACAGGCCGGTTTCCTCCGCGGCACGCGGAGAGACGCCAGCGATGCTTTCGGTGGAACCGATCACCGGCGCCGTGCAGGCGGACATTTCCTCGATGCCGAACAGGCGGAGCAACTCGGGCTCGTACGCGCCGCGGTCGACGTTGAAGAGATTGCTGCCGGAAATGTTGGTCACCTCGGCGCCGAACTCGCCGGTAAATTTGTAGCGAATCCAGTCATGCGCCATCAGGACGCGATGGATCCGGCCATAGGACTCGGCCTCGTTCTCCTTCAGCCAGGCCAGCAGGGAGACCGGGTGCCCGGCCCACACTTGCTGGAAGGCGTACGGATACGCGGCCTTGTCGTTCCCTGCCTCCTTCCAGCGTCGGACGATCGGCAACGCCCGATTGTCCGACGAAATGATCCCGTTGCGCACCGGCTCGCCGTCCCGGTCGACGGCGTAGAGCCCCTTGCCGTGCGCGGAGAAGCTGACTCCGCGCACATCCGCCGGTGAAACACCGCTGTCGGCCAGCACCTTGCGCACGGTGGCGCACACGGACTGCCACATCGCCCGCATGTCGCGCTCGCTCCAGCCGATCTGCGGCACGATCGCCGCCTCGGACTGTGCCGCGACTGCCTTCTCCTGTCCATGCTCATCGTACAGCCCGCTCTTGATGACCGTGCCGCCGATATCCACCCCGATGAAATGTGCCACAAACTTCTCCTGTTCCAGTTCCGGATCACTCCGCATCCGGCACGATCAACACCTTGATCGACTCGACTGAATGCGCGCATTCAAACGCAGCCTTCCAGTCGGAGAGTTTATAGCTGTTCGTCACGATGCCCTTGGACGTCGCCAGGCCGCGCTCGAGGAGGTCGATCGCCACCGGGTAGGTGTAGGGCGAGAGGTGCGCGCCCCGGATGTCGAGTTCCTTGCGGTCGCCGACGACAGACCAGTCGGTCGTCGTTTCCTTGCCGAAGACGGAGAACTCGACGAAGCGGCCGAGCTTGCGGATCATTTCCAGGCCCTGCGTGACGCCGACCGGGTTGCCGGTGGCTTCGATATACACGTCGCAGCCGTAGCCGCCGGTGAGCGCCTTGACCTTGGCGATGGCGTCTTCCTTGGCCGGGTTGATGACGATGTCGGCACCGTAGCTCTTGGCGAGTTCAAGACGCTCATCGACCGGATCGACGACGATCAGCTTCTTCGGCGTCTTGAGGTGAGCGACCTGCACCATGAACAGGCCGAGCGGGCCGGCGCCGGCGATGACGACGACGTCCTCGAGACCGATATCGCCACGATTGACCGTGTGGATCGCGCAGGCCAGCGGCTCGATGATCGCTGCATCTTCAGCGGAGAGGCTGTCCGGGATCTTGTGCACGAGCGAGGTGGGCGGGAAGAGCATGTATTCGGACATGCCGCCCTCGGCAACCGTGTTCTGGAAACCGAAGATGTTATGCACTTCGCACATCCAGTACTTGCCGCTCTTGCAGAAGCGGCACTTGCCGCAGGGAACGATCTGTTCGGCGATGACGCGGTCGCCGAGCTTGACGTCGAAGTGTTCGAGCGCGCCTTCACCGGCTTCGACGACCGTGCCGAAGAATTCGTGACCCGGCACGACCGGGGTCTTGACCCACGGATCGATGCCTTCCGGCCCGCCCCAGAACATCGCGGCACCGGCGTGACACTTGTCGTCACCGGCGCAGATGCCGCAGGCGCCGATCGAGATGAGGATTTCGTTGGCCTTGGGTTTCGGGCGGGCGACGGTTTCGAGGCGATAGTCCTGCGGACCGTGGTTGATCAGTGCACGCATTTGGTCGTTGTTGGCACCCATGAGGTTTCTCCTAGTCAATTGGGTAAGTCGTGAATGTGTCGGGGCGTTCGTGGCATGGCACCGCTCCGTGGGGGGTTACGGCGCGGTGACTGCAAATCAGGGTTAGCGACGCTTGTTCCGTTCGCGGCTGATGTAGATCGCGAAGAGGATGATCAAGCCCTTGATGATGTTCTGGACGTAAGGCGACACCCCCATCATGTTCAGGCCGTTGTTCAGTACGCCGAGCATCAAAGCGCCGATGAAGGTGCCGATGATCGAGCCACGGCCGCCGGCGATCGACGTACCGCCCATGACCACCGCCGCGATGGCATCCATCTCGAAACCAACGCCTGAATTCGGCTGGCCGCTCATCAGACGCGAGCTGAGCACCAGGCCGGCCAGCGCACAGGTGAAGCCGCTCAGCGCATAGATGAACAGCTTGTAGCGGGCGACGCGAACGCCGGAAAGGCGAGTTGCTTCTTCGTTGCCGCCGATGGCGTAGATGTAGCGTCCGATCGGTGTCTTGTCGAGCAGGAGGTAGGCGAGGAAGAAGGCGATCAGCATGATGACGACCGGTGTCTGGATGCCGAACACCTTGCCACGACCGAAGAACGCGAACACCTCCGGCAGGCCGTCGATCGGGTAGCCGCCGGTGTAGATGAGGCCGATACCGCGGGCAATCCCCATCGTCGCCAGCGTGACGATGATCGGCGGCATGCCGGCATAGGCCACGAAGAAGCCGTTGAACATGCCAAAGGCGAGGCCGACACCGAGACCCAGTGCGATAGCCGCGTAGGGCGGCACTCCGGCGACCATTGAACCGGCCATCAGCGTTCCCGAGAGCGCCATGACCGCTCCGACGGAGAGATCGATACCGCCGGAGAGAATCGCGCAGGTCATGCCGATGGCGATGATGGCGTTGATCGAGACTTGCCGGGCGATGTTGAGAAAGTTGTCCGCCGAGAAGAAGTTGTCCGTCGTGACGATCATCACCAGGCACACGGCCACCAGGCCGGCGAGCGGGAAGAGGTACGTCGAGCGCTTCATCCGTGTCAGCCAGTTGGCGGGAGCAGTCGACGAGATGCTCGGCTTGGGATTCATCACATTAGTTGCCTGTTGTTGCATAGCGCATTACCTCATTGGAATTGATTTCATCGCCAGCCAGCGTCGCGACGATGGCCCCTTGCCGGAAAACTGCCACGCGATCGCACAAACCGACGATCTCGGGCAACTCCGACGATATGAAAATGATTGCGTACCCCTCGTTGGTCAGCCGGCGCATCAGCATGTAGATTTCTGCCTTGGCGCCGACGTCGATGCCGCGTGTCGGCTCGTCGAAAATCAGCACCTTGCAGTGGTGGTTGAGCCAGCGCGCGATGACGACCTTCTGCTGGTTGCCGCCGGAGAGTTGGCCGACGATCGTCATCGGGTTAGGTGCCTTGACGCCGACTTGCTTCATCATCTCTTCCGTGGTGCTGTACTCAGCCCGCTGGTTGATGAAGGGGCCGGGGCCGAGATATTTTTTCAGGTTGTTGATCGAGATGTTGTCGCGGATCGCAAAGTCGACGACCAGGCCTTCTGTCTTGCGGCTCTCGGGCAAGAGGCCGATGCCGGCTTCGAGCGCTTCCGCCGTGTCCTTCAGCGCGACCTTGTTGTCGCGGAAAAAGACTTCCTTCCGGTAGGCTGGATCGGCGCCGATCACCGCGCGCGCCAGCTCTGAACGCCCCGAGCCGACGAGTCCCGCGAAACCGAGAATCTCACCCTCGTTCAAGGCAAAACTGTTGACCGGCGCACCTTCCGAGAGTTGGACATTACGCGCCTCAAGCACCTTGCGCGGGTTCTCCTGCGGCACGGGCTTGGGCGGAAAGGCTTGTTCCAGACGGCGGCCGACCATCCATTCGACGAGCTTGTCGACGTCGGTATCCTTCACGTCGGTCGTGCCGACGTAGTTGCCGTCGCGCAGCACCGTGATACGGTCGCAGATCTCAAAGATTTCTTCGAGGTGATGCGAGATGAAAACCATCGTCACGCCATGGGCCTTCAGGTCGCGCATGATGCTGAAGAGGTGTTCGGCTTCCGACGGCGTCAGCGTCGCGGTCGGCTCGTCGAGAATCAGGATGCGCGCGTTAAGCGAAAGGGCTTTGGCGATCTCGACGAATTGCTGTTGAGCCACGCTTAGCTGGCAGACCGGCACATCCATGTCGATGTTGATGCCCAGTTTTTCGAAGAGCGCAAGCGCTTCCTTGCGCATCGCGCCTCGGGTCAGGAAGCCGAGCGAATTCGTGTACTCGCGCCCAAGATAGATGTTCTCGACCGCATTGAGATAGGGAATCAGGCTGAATTCCTGAAAGATGATCGAGACTCCCGCGGAAACGGCTTCGTTGTAGCTGGCGAATTTGTGCTCCGTTCCATCCAGGAGGATGCGTCCTTCATCCGGCTGATAAATGCCGCTGAGGATCTTCATCAAGGTCGATTTGCCCGCACCGTTTTCACCGAGCAGGGCATGAATCTCACCTTTGCCTACTGACAAATCGATATTCGTCAGCGCGTTAACTCCCGGAAAGCGCTTCGATATCTGTTCCAGTCGCAAAACCGCGTTCATGCTCATACGTGTTCCATATTCAAGAATTTCCCGGGGACTCCCCGACGCCGGGGCGCCAGGGGAGACAACCATCACCGCAACCGCCTTGCCTGCACCGTCGGGCTTGAGGCTCGACGGTGCGCAGAGAAGCGCTTGTCAGTACGGCGCAATTACCACGCGAAGGTCTTGGCGCCTTCGGCGTCGATCAGCTTGACTTCAACCGGAATGTGAGCCGGAACGTTGGCACCCCATTTCTTGGCGAGCGCCATGCCGATGGCGATGCGGATCTGGTCACGCGGATATTGAGCCGATGTGGCGATGAATTTTGAGCCCGGCTTCTGCATGGCCTTGATCGCTTCCGGGGCGCCGTCGACGCTGGTCAGCTTGATGTCCTTGCCGGACGCTTCGATTGCGGCCAGGGAGCCCATCGCACCACCGTCGTTCACGCTGAAGATGCCCTTCAGGCCCGGGTTGGCCTGGATCATGTTTTCCGTCACGGTGAGCGCCTGGTCACGCTCTTGCTTGCCGTTTTGCGTCGTCACGATCTTGATGCCGGGGTATTTCTTGAGCGCATCCTTACAGCCGCGGACGCGCTCGAGAATCGGCACAACCGGGATACCGTCGAGAATGGCGACATCGCCCTTGCCGCCCAGCGCCTTGCCCATGTATTCGCAGGCCATCACCCCGGCGTCGTAGTTCTTCGAGCCGACGAAGGTGTCGACCGGGCCCTTGGCGTTCGCATCGACGGCGGCGACGACGAGGCCGGTGGCCTTGGCGGATTTCACCGCGCCTTCAACGCCGGTGGAGTCGGTCGGGTTGAGCAGAAGAATGTCGATCTTCTTCTGGATCATGTCTTCAACGTCGCTGATCTGCTTGGCAACATCGTGACGTGCGTCGGTGATGATGACCGTTGCGCCGACCGAAGCAGCGGCTTCTTCCAGAGCCTGCTTCATCGTGACGAAGTAGGGATTGTTGAGTTCCTGGAACGACATACCGATCTTCAGCGGCGCGGCAGATGCCGACATTGCGCCACCGGCGCAGAGCAAAGCACCTACGACCAACGGAAGAACCTTTTTCATGGCTTTCATGGTGAATCCCTCATCTGTTGTTGGAAAAAAAGTTTGACCTCAACGACCTACTGCAAAAACGAACTACTGAAAAACACCTGCACAAAATTCCGGCAAAAGCGCTCCCAGGGGCAGACGCGTTTGTTGGCGCGCTACCCGAAGGCTCTGGAAATTCCGGGACGGGCTCGGGAGCCGGCTGACGTGGTGATGCCCTATGTCGCCGGTGGCGGACGGATCATGAATCTCAAGAAAGCACTCCTTCTTCGGAGAATTCGGACTCAAGAGCGCGATTCAGGCGCCGGAAACGGGCCTGGCGGGAATGAATCTCTTCAGCCCAATCCCGACGCGGGAGAATGGTCGCGGCGATGGGTGGGGCCCCACCCAACTCTGCGACGTCAAGATTTCCGCTCGCGAGACGGGCAAGATGCGCCGCACCGGTGCACGCGGCATCGAAATCCTCCGCGTGAACTACCATCGGCATGTCGCAAACAGTGGCGAGCAGTTCGCACCAGAAACGGTGGCGGCTACCGGCGCCGATCAGCGACGGCGGGCCATCGAGCTTGCTGGTCTCGGCGATGATTTGCAGCCGATCGGCGACACTGAAGGCGATTCCTTCAAGGATCGAATAGGCGAGCGCACCGGCGTCCGTTTTTTCAGTCAGACCGAAAAACGCTCCCGAAGCCCGCTCATCGCTACAGCGCACCCGTGCCTCGCTCAGGCCGGGAAGGAAAATCGGCGCGGCATGCATCTCGCTCTGCCGCGCGGCGTCGAACAACTCTTGCGGCTCATCGACCCTCATCAGGCCGGCACACCATTCGAGGCTCCGCATCCCCGCAGGGAGTCCGCTCTGCTGATGCCACAGCCCCGGGAGACAATGGCACAGGTTGCGCACTGCGCCGTCGGCAACACTCCGGGGAGCCTGTGTCGTGACACAGGCCAGGGTCGTGTGACCGAGCCTGACGAATGCCTCGCCGGCCTTCAACGCCCCAAGACCGACTGCCATCGCCGCCGGGCGGCTGGCGCCTGCTGCGACCGTCACCGGGCAATCGATGCCCCACTCCCGTTGCAAGGACGGCCGCAGCGATGCGGCTGCCGTCGAGCCTTCCTGCAGACGCGGGAGAGTCCCGCGCTTCAGGCCGATCGCCTCGATCACCCGATCCGACCAGTCGCGATGCGTCACGTCAAAGCACAGTGTCGACGAAGCATCCGACATATCGGTAACGAATTCGCCGGTAAGGCAATGGACGATAAAGTCCTTCGGCATCAGCATCCGGGCAATGCTGTCGAAGACCGAGCGCTCCTGCTTCTGCAGCCAGAGCAACTTCGGCGCGCTATAGCGGGGCAAGGCGACATTGCCGGTAATATCGCGCGAATCGACGACCAGCGCCTCGAACTCCACGCATTCGGCGCGAGCGCGGTCGTCGTCGCACAGAATGGCGGGGCGCAATACGCGGTCATGCTTGTCGAGCAGCACGACTCCCTGCGTCTGGCCGGCCACGCCGATCCCGCGCAGTTGCCGGAAGGCTTTGGGCGCTTCGGCACGAATTCCGGCGACGACATCCTGCGTGGCATGCCACCACTCCAGAGGGCTTTGCTCGCACCAGGACGATTGCGGCGCATTGCAGGCTACGCTCATTTCCATGTCGGCAACGACCCGGCCGGAAGAATCGACAAGGATTGCACGCACTCCTGCAATCCCCAGATTGATTCCGAGAAAGAAACCGGACATCGCCTCGTCTCCTTCAGGCTCAAGCCACGCGGGAGAAAATGTTCATCTGGTGCAACGCCCGGAACCGGCTTGGCGGCACACCTTTCTGCGTCAGGAAGTGGCGGTTGAAGTTCGAGACGTTGTTGTAGCCGACACGAAAGCAGATGTCCGCCACGGAAAGGTCGGTGTCGACCAACAGTTCGCATGCGCGGTGGATCCGCATGCGGTTCACATGCTGCACGAAGGACATTCCGGTGTGCTTGCGGAAATAGCGGGAAAAAGTGGTCACGCTCTGCTTGGCCAGATCAGCCACTTCCGCTTCGCGCAGATCGCTGGTCAGGTTCTGGTCAATATACGAAAGAATCTGATTGATGGTCGAGGACATGTATGCGCTGGGATCAAGCGAGAAGCGGTGGCTGGCCAGTTGCCGGCGCTGCCCGTCCTGCACAAGCAGTTCAAGCAGCGCGAGGAACAGCGTGATACGACGAATTCCCGTGGCATGAAGCAACTCCTCCATAAGGGGCCGGGCCATCCGGCCCGTCTCCACAGAGAAGACCACCCCACGCTTCGACTCGGCAATCAGCGCCTCGAACATGCGTAGCTCGGGGAAGGCCATCACGCGCTGGTTGAGGAATTCATCTGAAAACTGGGCGATCAGGTTGCGCCGCTCGACGGCTTTTCCCTCGGGGAGTTCACTGACCCAGTTATGGGGCAGATTAGGGGCCATGAACACAAGATTGCCTGGCTCGAAGCGGCCGACGAAATCGCCGACGAAATATTGCCCGGACGTTTCGGTGATCAGCTGGATTTCGAATTCCGGATGAAAATGCCAGCGGACTGTCCGGAACGGATAGCCATGCCCCCACACCTTGAACGATTCGTGCTGTGCAACATCGACCACTTCCAGATCCGGTTTCATTCGTACCCCTCTCTTGAATCGGCCGTTCGGCCTGTCGGACTCGCGTGCTCCGTCTTGCGGAACCGGGTCGTTTTGTTGTGGTGCGACTTTATGACGGGAAAACAGGCTTTTCAACCACGAGGAGAACCGCGCGTTGATACTATTTTGCCGCCCGTGGAGTCGAACTGCCGGGCAGCGTCACCCCCATCACGAACTCACCTGTTTCGCATACAACTTAACCAGCGGCCACTGCCTCCGGCTCACCGGCAGGCGTTCGGGGATACCATGCAACAGCGCCTGCCACTGCGCCTCCTCGCCAGCACATTTCTCGAAGCCGGCGATGGCGTCCCGGGCGACCAGTACGCTGCGATGCTAACGAATGAAACACCAAAGAATTCGCGCTCGAGGTGAGCCAGTAACTCATCCGGCAGATACTAGCGCACCACCGTTAACGCCGTCACGCACTTCAGGTCAAACACAAGGCGGTGCAACGCCCAGCGGACACGCCGGTTTTTACGTGCCGCCACCCGACGCTGAGCACAAACCCGCGAGAGCAGGGAATCATGGCATTGAGTTCGAGGGCCTGAGACGCATGACAATGCGTAGGCCGTCACGAAGATGATGGCAGACTGACTTTCCAGCCGCCCGAGGCGGCGAGCAAAGGCTACAGGAAACGTGCCCGACTCGCCGGAGGGGTGGATGTAAACGTCATAACCCAAGGGCTCATGTGACGAAATACATTGCAGCTTCGTTAATCTCCCTGTTCGCTGCAACAATAATGTCCCGCTGTTCCTCATGCAGGACGTGCACATTGCTCGGCCCGACGCCTTCATCTATGAGCACGGCGTCGAGCCGTAGCGGGCTCGTGCTGGTCGCATGGACGTAGAAGAGCTGCTGTTTGCCCCGACGACACCCACCAACAAAAACGGGCTTCCCGGCCAGCGTCGTCCCAACGACGACGTGGTAGAACTCGGTGACTTCCGGATGTTCGAAAATCTTCTCGAATTTACCGCCAATCTTCTTGTACACCCGAAAATACGACCCATGAAATGACTCGATCGTGGCAAATTCGAGCTCACCATCGCCATCGATGTCTATCGCGGAAATGTCGCTGATCGGCCAATCCATGAACTGCCGTACACTCCATTCACCATTTGGCGATGAGGGCGGCGTAACTTCGAATGCGCCTTCCTCACACGTCACCAGCCCACGCATCACCCCATCTTGAACGAGACGGCTGTATCCATGATTTTTGGTCAGCCCCTTCTTCAGGACCCTTACCTCAAGCGCCCCAGGACCGGTATATTCGCCGACCCAGATCTGCCCGGGATGTGCCCAGTCGGCGATGGATTCCTTCTTCGTCGCCAGGGTGCATCCGATGAAATAGTGCCGGCCACCGACGGTCAGAAGATCGAAGCGGTGAACATAGGGGAGATCCAGGACATCCGTTACCGCGTATCCGCCGGACTCCAGCGGACTCACATGGACGATTTTGGCCCCATCCCACTGATACATCCGGTAGAACTTCTGCACGGCGAGAAATTCCCCGTTGGTTCCGGGAATCGGGACGATCGACATTGTCCCGCCGGGCCCCTCCCAGACCACGTGACACTCGTCGTAGTCAGCCCCTGACCACGCCAAGCATGGCCCTTTGGCTTCCGAGGCAAGCAGGATATTGGTCTTGCCGTCGATCATCAGGCTGTTGACGGCATAGCAGCTGTCCAGCGTGGCGAGTCGATGTTTCGTAATGTTCATTTCCCGTCCTTCACTGAACCCTGATGCCCTGCTCGTCGATATAGTCGCGGATGATGCCTTCGATGTCCTTGTCGCCGACAAACCCGAGCTTGAGCGCGCGTTCGGTGGAATACCACGCTGGCCATGTCTTGACGATGGCCTGAACACGCGCATCCGGTTTCCATTCGACGAGATCCGCCACCTTGTCGCCGGCCAGCTTGCGCAGAGCACTGACCATCTCGTTAACCGAGGTAGTGATGCCAGGAAGGTTGAGCACGCGATTGAGCCCCCACGCCGAAGATGGCAAGTCGTGGGCGTGAATGAAGGCGTCGACCACCTTGCCCGGCGACAGTATCCACACGCATGTCTCCGGATCCACAGGACATGGGGAAACCACTCCGGCCAGCGGTTCGCGGATGATGCCGCTGGCGAACGATGACGCCGCCAGATTGGGTTTGCCCGCACGAACCGAAATCGTCGGAAGGCGGATCGAGCGCCCGTCGATGAAGCCCTTGCGGTTGTAGTCGGTGGTCAGATACTCACAGCACACCTTCTGCGCACCATAGGAAGTCTGCGGATTCGGCGTGGTGGAATCGGTCACGACGTCCGGCAGATCTCCGCCGAACGCCGCGCAGGTACTGGCAAACACATAGCGCGGTGGGTGCGCTTGGGTACGGCAGCTTTCCAGCAATGCGCGTGTTCCGTCCATATTGACCTTGTAGCCAAGCTCAAAATCCGCTTCCGCGCCGCCGCTCACCACCGAGGCGAGGTGAAAGACCGACTCTGTGTTGCCCCCCATGACCTCCTTGAGTAGCTCTTTGTCGGTCAAATCGCCTTTGACGCATTTCAGGCGAGGGTCGGTCTGTAGCGGGAACGCCATGTCGAGCAATACGATCTGCGAAATGCTTTTCTGATTGCCGTCGGCATCGGCGAGTGTCCCTCGTTCAAGCAGCGCCTGCGCCAATCGATAGCCGATGAATCCACCGCCACCAGTAATTAATACTTTCATTTTTTTCTCCTAAGAAAAGACAAAATATGCAAATGTCATCACAACAAGCCGCACAAAAGTCGCCACGCTGTCGCGTGGCGACCGAAAGGCCGTATCACAAGCCCAGAATGCCGGGAATAAACAGTGTTATCGAAGGAATGAACGTAATCATCAGCATCACCATGAAAATCACGGCATAAAAAGGCGCCGATGACCGAACCAATTTATCCATCGGAATGTTGCATATGGACGAGATGCTGAACAGGCAGACCCCGTATGGGGGTGTCACCAACCCGAGAGCAAAACCGCACACCATGATGACCAGAAAATGCGTCGGGTCGATACCCATGCTGACCGCCACCGGCAGAAAAAGTGGTGCAAAGATAATGGTGGCAGGCCCCGCATCCAGCGTCATGCCGATGATCAACAGGAAGATGTTGATCAGGATCAGGAAGCCGACGGTACCGCCCGGCACGCCTGCCAGGAGTTCGGCCATGAACTTCGGCACGTTTTCAAAAGCGATGATCCAATTGGCCATGGCACTCGACGTAGCGATGAACAGGATCGCCGAGGTCAGGACTGCCGTACTCTTGGACGCCTCCACGAGATCGGACCATTTCAAACGCCGGAACACCAGCATATCGACGAAAAGAATGTACAGCACCGCCACCAACGCTCCCTCGGTTGGCGTCACGACACCGGAAAAGATGCTCCCCAGAATAATGAGTGGCGCGACCAGGGCAGTCCAGCAGGTAGTCAGCTTGCGGAACACGTTTTTCACCGAAAACGGGATGCTGGTGCCATATCCGCGCCTTTTCGAAATCACGTAATTCGGCACGAACAACAAGGCGGTAATCAGAATCCCCGGCAAAATTCCTCCCGCCAGGGCCCGGCCCACGGACTGTAACGTCGACGCCGCAGCCAGGACGATTAGGATACTGGGGGGGATGATGACAGCCAGGCACGAAGCCGTAAGCGTCAGGCCGGCCGCGTAATCTTTCGGGTACCCATCGTTGACCATGCGCGGAACCATGATGGTGCCAAACGTTGCCGTATCGGCCAGCGACGAACCGGAAATCCCTCCGAAGATCATGCTCCCGGTAATCGTCGCCGCACCGAGACCACCCTTTGCCCAGCCGACCAGGGATGTCGTGAAATCGATCAGATTCCGCCCCATGGTCCCCCGTTCCATCAGGTTTCCTGCCAGGATGAACAGCGGGACGGCAAGCAGGACAAATGAAGTGGATGCCTCGCTGAACATCTGCGGGATGATCATCATGTTCGGTACCGGCTGGTAGATCAGCATGACGAGAATGGCCGAGAGTCCCAGCGACACGGCAATCGATGTCCCCAAAAGCAGGAAGACAACGGCAAGAACCAGCATTGTGATACTCATCACCGGCATGATCACACTCCTCCTTCGCTGCCATAGGAGGCGAAATACTTTGTCTCCTTGTCAGTAAAAATCCGGTATTCCTTGATACACAACCTGATGATGGTCGCCACACAACCAATCAGGATCGGCAAACGTACCCAGAACATGCTGATCTGCAGAATGGTGGATTTGGCTCCCAGGACAAGGTAATAGTCGAGAACCTGCATCGTAAACGCTGCCAACAACACCAGATAAGCAATGAAGATCGCGTTGTTGAGCAAGACCACGATTTTCTGGATCCGGTGCGGCAACCGGCGGACCACGAGGTCAAAACTGACATGCGCTCCACTGATGATGCCTACGCTGATATTCAGCCAGATCAACGCCCCCAGCAGCATTTCACTAACTTCCAGCGTCCAGGAAATTGTGTTTCCGGGCAGGACCCGGCTCATGATTTGCAGGAAAACGACAATCAGGATAACGAACAGAAGTAAATAACCAACGGTCCCGTCCAGATTTTTCAGGAAAGTCAAAACCCTTTTCACATCAACACACCCTTTCTACCAGACGTGGGAACGCTGGCGAGCGGCAACAACTCACAGTGAATTAACTGAAGAAGGGCGGGGCGGCGAACGCCCCGCCCATTCCGGGTCTATTTCCGTTGCTTGACGATCTCGTCCTGATAGGACTTCCAGTCTGCTGCTCCGACCACCTTCTCGAAATCCGCGTATACCGGCGCCATCATCTTGGCAAACGCTTGCTTTCCGGCGTCATCCATGTCATAAAACTTGACACCCGCCTTTTCCATGTTCTTGCGTGACGTAACCTGGTATGTCGTATCTTCGTTGATGTTGACCTTGACCCACTCCTGCCCGGCCTTCTTGAAAATCGACTGCTCATCGGGGGTCAGCTTGTCCCAGATGGCCTTGTTGATGACCACCAGGGAAGCATCGCCAATGTAGTTCCAGATGGTCATGAATTTGGCCACTTCGTGGGTTTTGAAGTCATAGACGACCGGCACCGAATTGTCCTCACCCACGACCGTTCCCAATTGAATCGCCGAGTAAATTTCACCGGAAGACATTGGTACGGGTTTCGCACCCATCGACTCGAAGATTTTCACGAACATGGGGTTCTGGGGAACCCGGAACTTCATGCCGCTGATGTCAGCGGGCGTCTTGACCAATTTGGTTTTGTTGATGAGCTGGCGGAATGGCCGCGGCGCGATGGCCATCACCACGAGATTCTTTTCCTCGAACTTCTTCAGCCACTTCTGGAGGACAGGCGGGTTGGCCTGAAGAAACCGGTCAAGGTGATCAAAATCCTGGAACAAGAAGGGCAGGTTGATTCCACCCAACTCCGGAACAATTGACGCAAGCGCCGTGACGCTTTCAATGGCGATGCCATTCGTTCCTGCCTGCGTCTGCTCGAACATGACCCGCCAGTTCTTCTGGTTCAACACACCGTTGCCGAAGACATCAACCTTGAACTTGCCTTTAGCCTCCTTGTTGATCGTGTCTGCCATCACAAGTGCCCCTTTCTGCCAGGGACTCTCGAGAGAAGATGTATGCGACACCGAAATCTTGATCGGATCAGCTGCCTGCGACGGCGCGGCCAACATACAAAGCATCAATGCAGAAACAATACTGAACGTACGTTTGATCATTTCAACTCCCCAGTCTAATGGTTGTTTGGCATTCAGTTCGGTTCCCCCCGCAAATCGCCAGCGGTTAAAAACCTGTACTGATTTTCAGCAGGTACCCCCATCATTACAATTCATAGTTTCTTATATCCTGATAACCATAGGTAATTGCAGTGATTAACTCCCTCAATCTGATCGCCAACCGCCTACGGATGCGCCACTTGAGATTGCTGATGGTCATCGATGAGCACGGATCGCTACGTAAAGCAGCCGAGGTGATGTCACTGACTCAGCCAGCGTTAACCAAGTGTCTGCATGAAATCGAGGAACTGGTTGGCGAACCGTTGTTCGCAAGAACCCCCAAGGGCATCAAGCCAAATACGTTTGGAGACGCGCTGATTCGCTACGCCCGCCTCGTACACACCGACCTGGGTGGCTTGCACAAAGAATTGACCGCGCTCAAATCTGGCAGTCTGGGCAACGTGCATATCGGTGGAATCCAAGCTCTTTCCAACAGCCTGCTACCCTCAACCGTCGCCTTCTTGAAGAAGGAACATCCATTACTCGGGATTACCGTAGAGATCGAAACGAGCGATCAGCTTATAAAATCGCTGGAGCAGGACGAGATCGACATCGTCATCGCGCGCATCCCCGAGGGCTATCCGTCCGAAAACCTGGATTTTGTACCCTTTGGCGCTGAGGTCATTGTCCCTGTCGCTCGTTCTGATCATCCTGAAATGCACAATAGCGAAATAACGCTAGAAACATTGAAGAAATATTGCTGGGTAATCCAGTCACAACCCGCCCCGCTTCGGATGATTTTTCATCAACTGTTTCTGGATGCCAGGACAAGCATTCCGACCAGTACGATAGAGACGTCATCAACGCTACTATCGTTAGCCTTGCTGAAAGAGTCAGACATGGTCTCGTTACAACCGGTATCGCTGATCAACTACTACGAAAGCATGGGAATCATCGGACGGCTACCGATTTCCCTGTCAATTCATATGAATTCCTATGGTCTGATAACCAGAAGAAACAGAATCCCGACTGCTGCAATGCAGGTGGCCAAGCAAGCATTCATGGAGCACGCGCTTGCAAGCAACGCTCAAAGTAGCCTTGGCGCCCCAGCAGGGACTCGATAAAACTACGGCAGACTTCTCTCGGAAAACAGGAACCCTGCATCTGCCTTACGAACTCACGTGCCTCGCATACGACTTGACCAGCGGCCATTGCCGTCTGCTGACCGGCAACCTTTCGGGGATGCCACGCAACAGCGCCTGCCACTGCGCCTCCACCTCCTCGCCGCCACACTTCTCGAAACCGGCAATCGCATCGCGAGCCACCAGCACGCTGCGATGCAGGCGGATGAAGCGCTCGGAGAACTCCTGTTCAAGATGTGCCAGCGACTCGTCCAGCAGGTACTCGCGCACAGCCGTCCGCGCCATCACGTACTTCTGGTCGGCCTTGAGATAGAGAATGTCGTGTACCGAAATCAGCAGCATGCGGCCGCGCTCGTTGCAGGAGAGGTGGCTTCGCGCCCCTTGCTGCAGTTCGGCCAGAACCTGTTGCGGCGCAGGCCGACTGCTCCGGACTTTCTGCAGCGCAGCCGCCAGCCGCGGAGAACGGACCGGCTTGACCAGGTAGTCGATGGCATTGAGTTCGAAAGCCTGGACCGCATAGCTGTCGTAGGCGGTCACGAAGATGATGGCCGGCGGATTTTCCAGCCGTCCGACGTGGCGAGCCAGTTCAATGCCGTCCATCTTCGGCATGCGAATGTCGACCAGCATCACGTCCGGCCGGCGCTCCTTCAGCGACTCGGCGGCGACGACACCGTTGCTGGCCTCGGCAATCACCTCGTTCGGTACCTCGACGGCGATATCGGCCAGCAGGTCGCGCAGACGCACGCGCGCCAAGGTTTCGTCATCAACGATCAGCACGGAGAGGGTCGGCGACTGGCTTGCGGTCATGATTTCCGGCACGGCAGGGTGATATGCACTCGGTATTCCCTGATTCCTTCGGGAGAAATGGCTTCGCCCGCCTCCAAGCGAGCTTCGAGATCATAGTACAACGTCAAGCGTTCACGAATATTCGCCAGCGCCATGTGATTGCCTTTCACCGAATCTCCACCGCACGGATTGGCGAGGTCGATGTGCAGTTCGTCGCCGCGGCGGGAAAAGGCGATGCGCACGGTACCGGGCTCACCGGACGGTTCGATGCCGTGATAGACGGCGTTTTCGAGCAGCGGCTGCAACATCAGCGGCGGCACCTTTACATCGGCCGGCACGTCGCTCACCTCCCACGCCACCCTCAGCCGGTCGCCAAGCCGAAGTTTCTCCAGTTCGAGGTACTGGCGACAAAGCGCAATTTCGTCGCCGAGCGGCAGCAACTCGCGATGATCACGCATCAGCACCCGGAATAGATCCGCCAGTTCTTCCAGCGCCGACTCGGCCCGCTGCGGATCGGACCGGATCAGCGACAGTACGGCGTTCAGGCTGTTGAACAGAAAATGCGGCCGGATGCGCGCCGTCAGCGCCTGCAGCCGCGCTTCGTTCACCGCCGGGGCCAAGCCGCGCGCGCGCAAGTCGAAATAGAACAACATCCCCGCCGCAGCGAAGCCGCCGAGCAGGCCGGCACGGGCGACACGCAAGCCACCTCCTTCGTCGAACCCCATGAAGTGCCAGTAATCGACCAGCAGCATCGATGTCACGGCCGAGAGAAGGCACACGGCCAGTTGTCCGTAATACGCCGGCAGCTGGCGAATTGCCTTGGCGAGCAGCGCCAGCAGGCACAGGTTGAGCAACAACAGCGGCTGCACCGAAGCCGCCACGTCGACGTAGCGCTGCACCCAGTCGCCAAGATCACGGCCCTGCACCAACGCCGCCACCAGCGCGAACAGGTTGACGCCCAGCAGGATGCGCAGCATCACGCCGAGATTGCGGAAATCCGGAAGCGGCTGGCCTGCGAGGTTATGCTTTATACTTGCCATCTCTTCGAGTGGAGCCTGTCCAGGTTCCCGAATTCTAGCCCAAGCCCTTGCTTTCATCATGAACCCCACCACACCTTCGTCGCCCTCGCAGTACACTTGGGCCGGCCGTTTTTCCGAGCCGATGTCCGATCTCGTCAAACGTTATACCGCCTCCGTCGATTTCGACCAGCGCATGTGGCGGCAGGATATCCGCGGCTCGCTGGCGCACGCCAGAATGCTTGCCCGGCAAGGCATCATCTCCGCGGCCGACCTCGCCGACATCGAGCGCGGCATGGCGCAGGTCGTTGCAGAGATTGAAGCCGGCGCCTTCGAATGGTCGCTCGACCTCGAGGACGTCCATCTCAATATCGAGAAGCGCCTGACCACGCTCGTCGGCGATGCCGGCAAGCGCCTGCACACCGGCCGTTCGCGCAACGACCAGGTCGCCACCGACATCCGTCTCTATCTGCGCGACGCGATCGACGACATCCTGGCGCTGCTCAAGAATTTCCAGGGCAGTCTGCTCGATCTCGCCGAACGTGAAGCGGCGACGCCGATGCCCGGGTTCACCCATCTGCAGGTGGCGCAACCGATCACCTTCGGCCACCATCTGCTGGCCTGGTTCGAGATGACCCGGCGCGACGCCGAACGTTTCGCCGACGTAAGAAAACGCACCAATCGCCTGCCGTTGGGCGCCGCCGCCCTGGCCGGCACCACCTACCCGATCGACCGCGAATTCGTCGCCGCCGAACTCGGCTTCGAGGGTGTCTGCGAGAATTCGCTCGACGCCGTTTCCGACCGCGACTTCGCCATCGAATTCTGCGCGGCAGCTTCCCTGCTGATGATGCACATTTCGCGCATGTCCGAAGAACTGGTGCTGTGGATGAATCCGCGCTTCGGTTTCGTGAAGATCGCTGACCGCTTCTGCACCGGCAGTTCGATCATGCCGCAGAAGAAAAACCCCGACGTGCCCGAACTCGCCCGCGGCAAGACCGGGCGTGTCTATGGCCACCTGACCGCGCTGCTAACACTGATGAAGGGCCAGCCGCTGGCCTACAACAAGGACAATCAGGAAGACAAGGAACCGCTGTTCGATGCCGTAGACACCGTTACCGACACGCTGCGCATCTACGCCGACATGATTCCCGGCATCTCGGCTCGCCCCGATAACATGCGCGACGCCCTGCGCCAGGGCTTCGCCACGGCGACCGATCTCGCCGACTATCTGGTGCGCAAGGGACTGCCGTTCCGCGACGCGCACGAAGCCGTCGGCATCGCCGTGCGCCGTGCCGAGGAACTGGGTGTCGACCTGCCGGAACTGCCGCTCGACGTCCTCAAGAGCTTCTCGCCGCTGGTCGGCGACGATGTTTTCTCGGTACTGACCGTCGAAGGTTCACTGGCTTCGCGCAAGCACGTCGGCGGCACCGCCCCGGAACAGGTCAAATCCGCCATCGCCCGCGCCCGTCAGCGTATGTAGCCCTCGGCGATGAACAGGATCGGGAAATACGATCTCGTCCGCGTCCTCGGCAGCGGCGCGACCTCCACGGTCTATCTGGGCCATGACCCGTTCGCGCAGCGCCAGGTCGCCATCAAGGTCGCCTTTCCCGAAATTCTCCGCCACCCGGAGCGTGGCCGGCTATACACCCACCTATTCATGAACGAGGCGTCGCTGGTCGGCAGGCTGGCGCACCCGCACATCGTGCAGATCTACGACGCGGTGGTTGCCGAGGAACTCTGTTACATCGTCATGGAGTACGTTCAGGGCGGCACGCTGGAAGAATGCTGCAAGGAAGACAAACTCCTGCCGGCCGAGCGCGTTGTGGAGATCGCCTTCAAATGCACGCGCGCGCTCGATTTCGCGCACCGCATCGGCGTCACGCATCGTGACATCAAGCCGGCAAACATCCTGTTCGTCGGCGACGACCCCGCCAGCGGAGACATCAAGATTTCCGACTTCGGCGCGGCGATCGTCGACCACCCGGACCGCACGCAGGTCTCCGGCGTCGGCTCGCCGGCCTACATGTCGCCGGAGCAGGTACGCGAGCTGACGCTCGACCACCGCACCGACATCTACTCGCTCGGCGTGGTCATGTACCAGTTGCTCACCGGGCAACTCCCCTTCCAGGCGAGCAACAACTACAACATCGTCTACCAGATCATCAATACCGAGCCGACGCCCCCGTCGCGGCTACGCAAGCAACTGCCGAAGGTGCTGGACACGATCGTCGCCCGTGCCATGCACAAGGATGTCGATGCGCGCTATCCATCCTGGGAGGAATTCGCCCACGATCTCGCCAACGCCTTCCGGCAGGAAAAAGGAAGCGCCACGAACGTCCTCTCCGAATCGGAGAGATTCGACACCTTGCGGCGACTGAGCTTTTTCGAGGACTTCTCCGACGTCGAACTGTGGGAAGTCCTGCGCTTCGCCCACTGGAGCAGCGTCCCTCCCGACCAAATCGTGATGCGGGACGGCGACAGCGGCGACTTCTTCTGCTTTCTCGTTGACGGAGAACTCAAGGTCACCAAGAACGGCAGGATGCTCAACCTGCTGACCATCGGCGATTGTTTCGGCGAGATGGCCGTCATCAGCAAAAGCATGCAGACCCGCGGCGCCGACATTGCCGCGCTGTCCGCATCGACGATCGTCACCGTCGAAGGCGACGCTCTGCGCCGGGCGTCGGAAAGCTGCCGCATGCATTTCTACCAGGCGTTCCTGGAGGTGATGGTCAGCCGACTCGCGCTGGCCAACGCCCGCCTGGCTGCGCTTTAGCGCCAGTTCGCGCGACTCAGTGGCCGCACCACGGGGAAACCCCGTCGCGACCACGCAGATCGGGACGTTGCTGCGTCGTCCGCACCCTGCCGGTCGTCGCATCGAAAAGCACATCGAAATACGCCTGCCGGTTCCAGCTATCACAGAAGAGCCACGACCAGACCAGTTCGTCACGCGCCTTGAAATAAGCGATGTTCTGTGGAGACACGGGGCCGAGCAGGCGCAGAACACTGACCAGATCGCTTTCGCCGCTCCGGATGCGGCCGAAATGCTCCATGTCGAGCACTTTCTCGATCCGTTCGAGCCTGCCGTCCGGCGCGATGAACACCATGAAGGTCTGTGTTCCCGCGGGCCCGCGCGGATAAGCCAGTTGCTCGCGCCCATCGGGATCCTTCCAGGTCATCGCCGGAATGCCCATCGACGCAATCACTTCCGGTAACGAGGAATCACCCGGCTTCAGGTTGCTGCCACCATACCCCGCACAGCCGGAGAGGAACGCTGCGACCAGACATCCGGCCATCAGTTTCCTGAAAGAGGACAACGCAAAATGGGACATATCGAATTCCTGAGACAACACCAAGGACGGAAATTCTACACGCGCGCTTTCCGCTTGCATCCTTGCGGAACACGAGCACGATACAAAAACAATAACTAATCATTTAATGAAAAAACTTTAACTTTTAATAACACAACAAGCCATCTAAACTGCGTCCAGACCAACATAACGCTCGTTCCCCACGACTGAATCAACAATGCCGAAAGAGAATCCAAGCTCGCGCAACCCCCTGCAAGCGGTCATCTTCGACGTCGACGGCACACTGGCGGAAACCGAGCGCAACGGCCATCGCGTCGCGTTCAACCATGCCTTTGCCGAATTCGGGATGAACTGGCACTGGACGCCCGATGAATACGCGACGCTTCTCGGCATCGCAGGCGGAAAGGAGCGAATGCGCCACTACGCGGCCCGCTACGCCCCGCACCTGTTGCAGCAACGCAGCTTTGCCGACCAGGTGGCTCGCGTGTATCGCAGGAAAAGCGAAATTTATTCGTACATCGCGCTGGCCGGCAGCATCCCTCTGCGCCCGGGCGTTCGCCGGCTGATAGACGAACTGCACGCAGCAGGCGTCCGTCTGGCCATCGCCACGACGACGGCGCCGGCCAGCCTGAACAGCCTGATCGTGGCAAACTTCGGCTGCCCCATGGAATCGCTGTTCGAAGTCATCGGCGCCGGCGATCAGGTTCCAAACAAGAAGCCGGCACCGGACATCTATGCCTGGGTGCTGGAAAAGCTGGGATTGGCCGCGAACGCCTGCCTCGCCATCGAAGACACCCATATCGGCCTGAACGCCGCGCGTTCCGCCGGCCTGCCGGCAATCGTCACGCCAAGCGAATACTCCTCCGGAGAAAACTTCTCCGGCGCGCTGACGGTGGTCGCGGATCTGGGCGAGCCGGACGCACCGGCACGCCACGTCGCCGGACACCCTCTCACTGAAACGCACGTCAATCTGCATCAGCTTCGAACCTGGCATGACTGGCACGTCGGTGCCCGGATATGCTAGAAAACGTCACAGGAAAACAGACTCACTCAACGGAGATCACCATGGACCAATCAAGCCGCTACGCCGCTCTCGATTTGCACGAGGAAGATCTGATTCGCGACGGCCAGCACATTCTGGTGGCCTACAAGATGAAGCCCAAGACCGGCGTCGGCTATCTCAGTGCCGCGGCGCACTTTGCGGCGGAATCGTCTACCGGCACAAACGTCGAAGTATCGACTACCGACAACTTCACCAAGGGACTCGACGCGCTCGTCTATTTCATCGACGAAGCCAGCGAAGACCTGCGCATCGCCTACCCGATCGACCTCTTCGACCGCAACATGATCGACGGCCGTTTCATGCTCGTTTCGTTCCTGACGCTGGCGATCGGCAACAACCAGGGAATGGGCGACATCGAACACGCGAAGATGATCGACTTCTACGTGCCGCCGCGAGTCATCCAGATGTTCGACGGCCCGGCCAAGGGTATCGCCGACCTGTGGCGGATCCTCGGTCGCCCCGTTCATGAAGGTGGCTACATCGCCGGCACGATCATCAAGCCGAAACTCGGCCTGCGCCCGGAACCGTTTGCCGAGGCCGCGTACCAGTTCTGGCTCGGCGGCGACTTCATCAAGAACGACGAACCGCAGGGCAATCAGGTCTTCGCACCGATCAAGAAAACCCTGCCGCTCGTTTACGACGCCATGAAGCGAGCGCAGGACGAAACCGGCGAAGCCAAGCTGTTCTCAATGAACATCACCGCCGACGACCACTACGAGATGTGCGCCCGCGCCGACTTCGCGCTGGAGACCTTCGGTCCCGACGCCGACAAGCTGGCTTTCCTGGTTGACGGCTATGTAGGCGGCCCGGGCATGGTCACCACCGTGCGGCGCCAGTATCCCGGGCAGTTCCTGCACTACCACCGGGCCGGACACGGCGCCGTCACCTCGCCGAACTCCAAGCGCGGCTATACCGCCTTCGTCCTCGCCAAGATGAGCCGTCTGCAAGGCGCCTCCGGCATGCACGTCGGCACCATGGGACACGGCAAGATGGAAGGCGAAGGCGAGGACAAGAAAATCGCCTACATGATCGAGCGGGATGTCTGCGACGGACCGATCTACCACCAGGAATGGCAGGGCATGAAACCGACCACGCCGATCATCTCCGGCGGCATGAACGCGCTGCGCCTTCCCGGCTTCTTCGAGAACCTCGGGCACGGCAACATCATCAATACCGCCGGCGGCGGTTCGTACGGCCACATCGACTCGCCGGCGGCAGGCGCCCGCTCACTTCGTCAGGCCTACGAATGCTGGAAAACCGGTGCCGATCCGATCGAATGGGCGCGCGAGCACCAAGAATTCGCCCGCGCCTTCGTATCCTTCCCTGCCGACGCCGATGCGCTTTACCCCGGCTGGCGCCAGAAACTTGGCGTCACCGCCTAGGCGGCAACGCTCACGCCTTCAGGATTTCCGGATGAGCCAATTTTTCGAGATACGCCGGCGCGAATTCGAGGACGAACGCCCAGAAAGCGGCCAGCGCCGGCGTCATCCTCTTGCCCTTGTGCCGGACCATAAACCAGCGACGCATCACCGGCGCACCTTCGACCTGCAGGATGGCCAGATGACCGGCACTCAATTCCAGGCCGAGCGTATGCTGGGACAGGAAGCTGATGCCCAGCCCGGCCACCACGGCCTGCTTGATCGCTTCGTTGCTGCCCATCTCCATGACGATATTGGGCTCCAGCGAGCGCAGGCGGAAGAACTCCTCCATCGCCGAACGGGTGCCCGATCCCGCCTCGCGCACGATCATCGGCTCATCGATGATGTCGCCGATGGCCAGTTTCGCACGCTTGGCCAGCGGATGATCGGCACAGCAGACGATCACGAACGGATGCGGTGCAAAATTCACCGCCTCGGCGTCCATGTCGGCCGGCGGACGCCCCATGATCGCCATGTCGACCTCGTTGGCCTCCAGCAAGCGCGCCACTTCCTCGCGGTTCTGCACCAGCAGGCGAACCCGCACGTCCGGATGCGCCTTGCGGAACGCCGCCAGCAGTCCGGGCGCGAAGTATTCGGACGTACTCGTCACGGCGATCGACACCCGCCCGCCCTTCAGCCCTTTCAGCGCCAGCAGCGACTCGTCCGCGTCCTTGAGCAAGCGCAGGATCTGGCGCGCATGATCGAGCAGCACCTCGCCGGCATCGGTCAAATAGACCCGCTTGCCGATCCGGTCGAACAGGATCGAGTTAGAGACTTCCTCCAGTTGTTTGATCTGCAGGGAAATGGCAGCATGCGTCAGGTGCAGTTCTTCAGCGGCGCGGGCAAACGACAAATGCGTTGCCGCGACGGTAAAGATCTGGAGTTGTCGGATGGTGATGTTCTTCATTAACAAGCTATCGCTAAACGAATAGCAAAGAATAATTAACTACCGTTTTCTATCACGAGAATACAATCCGTACAACATGAATCTGTAGTTTCTCTTCGCTTTTCAGGAGTATCAGCATGCGTTTCGGACGTACCAACGTTAACAAGTACCTGGTCGGCGAGCAGCGCCGGAACCCGGCCATTGCCGGCGAGTTTTCCATGCTGATCAGTGACGTGGTGCGCTCCTGCAAGGCCATCTCGCAAAGCGTCTCGCTGGGCAAACTGATTCTGCGCGAGCGGTACGGCACGACCGACCTCAAGGAAATGGCCAACGAGCTGTTCCTCCATCATTGCGACTGGGGAGGCCATCTGGCGGCGATTTCCTCCGCGGAGATGGACTCGATCTACACCCCGCCGTCCGACGAGCGCCGGGGCAACTACCTGCTGCTTTTCGACGCACTGGACGGGTCGTCGAACATCGACATCAACCTCACCGTCGGCAGCATTTTCTCGGTATTGCGCTGCCCGGAGGCGGAGCGCGATGCGTCGATCGAGGATTTCCTGCAGCCCGGCGCAGCGCAAGTCGCCGCCGGCTATGCGCTGTACGGATCATCCACGATCATGGTCTTGACGATCGGCAACGGAACGCACGGGTTCACCCTCGACCGGGAAATCGGCGAGTTTCTGCTGACTCACCCGAACCTGGACATCCCGCCGGACACTCAGAGCTTCGCCATCAACACCTCGAAAGAGCGCTTCTGGGAACCGCCGATCCGGCGCTACGTCGAGGAATGCCTGGCGGGACAGAGCGGGATTCGCGGCAAGGATTTCAACATGCGCTGGGCGGCCTCGATGGTGGCCGACGTGCACCGCATCCTGATGCGCGGCGGCGTCTTTCTCTACCCGCGCGACACTCGCGATCCGGAAACGCCCGGGCGCACCGACCTGCTACACAAGGCCAACCCGATGGCCATGCTCATCGAACAGGCAGCCGGCTGGGCTTCGACCGGTTACGAGCGGATCAGCGGCATCGTTCCGACCGACATGCACCAGAAAACTCCGGTCATTCTGGGATCACGCAACGAAATCGAACGGATCGAACGCTACCACCAGGAATTTTTGAACGGCGAGGACAAACCTTTTAGTTCACCGCTGTTCTCCACACGAACCCTCTTCCGAACGAACTGACCGGAATTCCCTTTTCGCCCCAGGAGACGCTGCATGTCGATCAAACACCCCATCATCGCCATTACAGGCTCATCGGGTGCAGGCACCACCTCGGTTACACATTCATTTCAGCACATCTTCCGGCGCGAGAAGATCAATGCGGAAATCATCGGTGGTGACAGCTTCCATCGCTACAACCGCGCCGAAATGACCAAAAAAATGGGCGAGGAAGAGGCGGCAGGAAACCATCATTTCAGTCACTTCGGGCCGGAAGCCAACCTCCTGAGCGAACTCGAGGATCTGTTTCGCGAATACGGCGAGACCGGCCAGGGGAAACGCCGGCACTACATTCACGACAACGAAGAAGCCGCGCGCCTGGGAGCCGCGCCCGGAACATTCACCGAATGGGAACCGCTTCCTGAAAACACCGACATGCTGTTTTACGAAGGACTGCACGGCGCAGCCCAGACCGGCGAGCTCGACATCGCCAGGCATGTCGACCTGCGTGTTGGCGTCGTCCCGATCATCAACCTGGAGTGGATCCAGAAAATCCATCGCGACAAGGCGGTGCGCGGCTATTCGACGGAAGCGGTCATGGACACCATCCTGCGCCGCATGCCCGATTACATCAACTACATCTGCCCGCAGTTCTCACGAACCCACGTCAATTTCCAGCGCGTGCCGACCGTCGACACCTCCAACCCGCTGATCGCCAACGACATCCCGACGCTGGACGAAAGCTTCCTGGTCATCCGCTTCGACGACCCACGCGGAATCGACTTCCCCTACCTGCTGAGCATGCTGCACGATTCGTTCATGTCGCGCCCGAACATCATCGTCTGCCCCGGCGGGAAAATGGGATTGGCCATGCAGATCATCTTTACTCCGATGATCATGCAGCTGATGGACCGGAAGCGCCGGGCCCGCTGATCTGATCTACGCCGAGCGCTTCGCCTTGCGCTCGTGCCACCAGCCGACGACTACGGGGATCAACGAGACGATGATGATGCCGACAATAACCAGACTCAGGTTCGCCTTCACCCAAGGAAGATTGGCAAAGAAGTAGCCGGCCAGGGTCAGCGACACAACCCACGCAACCGCTCCAATCAGGTTGAAGGTCAGAAAGCGCACGTAATTCATGGCGCCGACACCGGCGACAAAAGGAGCGAAGGTGCGCAGCAGGGGCAGAAAGCGTGAAATCACCAGCGTCTTGCCACCGTGTCGTTCATAAAAGACCTGCGTCTTCAGCAGCGCACTCTTGTTGAAAATGCGCGAGTTCTGCCATTGAAACACACGCGGCCCGATGAAGCGGCCGATCTGGTAATTGACCATGTTGCCCAAGGCCGCCGCCGCAATCAGCGTTCCGAGAAGGATGCCGAGATCCATCCCGCCCAGCGCGGCCAACCCGCCGGCAACGAACAAAAGTGAATCGCCCGGCAGGAAAGGCGTCACCACGAATCCGGTCTCACTGAAAATGATCAGGAAAAGAATCGCATAGACCCACACGCCATAGCTTTCGACCAACACCGCCAGATGTTTGTCGAGATGCAGCACGATATCGAGGAAGGTGGCGAGATACTCCATTGTTTTGTCCAAGGCGGGGAGAAAGGCGTGATTCTAATGGGATTCAGGCAGACCCAAGGCAATCACAGACCGTCACAGAACAAACAAGGAAGCGCCACAGACGCCCCTGCTGCACGCACCTATAATGCAAACGTTGCTTCAGCGTCCCCCGCTGACAATGTTTGACCCTCCCTGACCCATCGCAACGATGGGACTTTCAATCCCGTGCCACACCGGCGCGGGATTTTTTTATGCTCGCTCCGCAGCAGCCCGCATTACCGATCAGGTTGCGATCAGATCGCTGACCTGCCAGGATTCTCGGCAACCAGTTTGGCCAGTTCGACCGCTGTCTTCACCCCCATCTTGTCGAACAGGCTGGCGCGATGCACCTCCACGGTTCGCATGCAGACCTGCAATTCATCCGCGATCACCTTGTTCAACTTGCCAAGAAGAATCCGGTCCATGACCTGCCGCTCGCGGGGAGTCAGCTGGGCCAGACGCTGATTGACCGAATCGGCCGATGCCGCAGCGACACGCCGCGCCTCGTCGAGCTTGAACGCCTCGACGACCCGATCGACCAGCAGGTTGTCGTTGCAGGGTTTCTCGACGAAATCGAAGGCTCCGTTCTTCAGCGTCGACACCGCCAAGGGCACATCGCCATGCCCGGTCAGAAAGATCACCGGTATCAGACACCCGCGCTCGAGCAAGCGGTCGAACAACTCGTTGCCGCTCATCTCCTCCATGCGGATATCGAGCAGGATGCAACCGGCAAAGGACGGATTCCAGGCTTCGAGAAACAATTCGGCCGACGCGTAGGTGCGACAAGGCACCCCGCGCGACTGCATCAGCCAGCTGAGAGAGTCGCGAATGGCTTCGTCATCATCGACGATATAGGCAAACTGAGTCATGACTGGACCACAGGAAGAGAAATAACCACGACAGTACCACCCTCCGGATTTTCTTCAACCCACAAACGACCACGATGAAACTCGATGATCGAGCGGCAGATATTCAGCCCCATTCCCATCCCGTGCGGCTTCGTCGTGAAAAAAGGCGTAAACAGGTTTTCCAGGACTTCGGCGGGCATGCCCGCCCCGCGGTCGGAAACGTAAATCTGCACCTGCTGTTCGTCTGGCTGAAAGAGTTGCAAGGTGAGGCAGCGGCGCTCGGGCGGCATTCCCGCAACGCTCATCGCCTCGATCGCATTGCGCATCACGTTCAACAGCACTTGCTCGAGCATGACGCGATCCCCCATCAGCTCGCCGTGGACTGCGGGAAACTCCTTGATGATGCGAACGCCCGCGAGCCGCGCCGCCGACTCGATCAGGCCAACGCTGTCCTCGATCACCTCGATGAGGTTGCAGGGAGCGAGCTTCGGTTCGCTCTTGCGCACGAAGTCATGCACCCGCCGGATGATCTTTCCCGCCCGCTGCGCCTGCACGCCGAGTTTGCCAAGCGCATCCTTGAGTTCGTCCGGCGAAAAAACGCCCGACTCGATCTTGTTCAGGCAACCGGCCGTGTAGCTGGTAATGGCGGCAAGCGGCTGGTTCAGCTCATGCGCCAGCGTCGACGCGAGTTCCCCCATGGTCACCAGCCGCGACGTAAACTGCAGCTTCTCCTGCTGCTGCCGGGCCAGCTCTTCCGCCCGCTTGCGCTCCGTCACATCGACGATCGAGGCCATCCAGCCCGTGTGCAGACCGTCCGCATCGATCAGCGGCGCCTCGTACACCAGCGCATCGAACCGTTTTCCGTCCTTGCGCATCAAGCGGACCTCAGCCCCCTCCCGAGGGGCGTTTCCGGCAATGACCATATCATTGATCACCGCTGATTTTTCCTGATCTTCAGGCGCCCAGAACGGCATCGGCGGACTGGCGCCGATCAATTCGTCCTCGCTGAATCCGACCATCTGGCAGAACGCCGGATTGACATACGTGATCCGCCCGGCCCGGTCGCGCGCGCGCATGCCAACCGTCAGCGAATCCTCCATGGCCTTGCGGAAGGCGTATTCGGCGCGGTACGCCTGTTCGGCGGCAAGGCGCCGCTGTATATGCCCCCGCATGGCCCACAAGCTCAACAGGACAGCCACGGCAAGGGCGATCACCAGCGTCGTCAGCAATATCTCGACAAAACTGCCGGCGGCGCGATAGGCATCGACGCGGAGAACGATCCCGTAACCCGGAGGATCCACGGGAATCGCATAATTGATCGGAGCAATCGCACTGCCGGTCCGCATCTTGCTCGCCAGTACGCTCCCGTCTTCATCGACGATGCGCACCTGGTACTTCTCGGCGAACCACCACGGAACCAGATGCTTCAAGAGGGAATTGAACGAATAGACGGCAACCAATGCCCCGTCGTATTTCCCGTCGACAAACACGGGAACATACATCTCGAATTGCCAGCCACCGGGGGTTGAATAAGCGTCTGTATAGGTCGGTTTTCCGAGTTTGCGCGACATTTCCAGCGCAAGGGAATGCCGCTCCTCGCCGAGGCCGTCAATCCCTAGACGCGGAAGTTTCACCGCAGGCTCATAATCGACCACGCCGCCCGACGGCCCCAGCCACATGATCTGATGAACATCCGGATTGTTCCTCAGCAGGTAGCGGGCACGCTGCCTGAAGAGGCTCCGGCTGTCCCTCTCCTGCGCCAGCTCCGTAGACAACTGCTCGAAAAATTCGGCGTTGCCTTCCAGATGAAAGTTGATCCCCTGCTCGAGCCAGAGGACATCGGCGATCAGTGTCGTTCGCTGCTCTTCGGCCTCGCTCTCGAACAAAACCCAGAACAGCGCGACGAGCAAAACCAGCAGCAGCCCCATCGCCACCTTGAGCGCGATCAGGTACCAATTCGACCAGCGTGGCAACACATGCCGCTCGGGGATGCCGTTTCTGCGCTTTGCTTTTGCGAATGCGGAAAAAGCCATTGATACCAGGCGAGGCTGCCTGCTCCATACCGACAGGAAGTTGTGGAGTATGCCTCAGACGCGCTCCAGCGCGATACCGGTACTGGAACGGCACCAGTTTCCAAACGGACCGAGACAAAAAAATGGAGGGGGTTCCCGCTCCCCCTCCGTCATGGAAAAACGAATCAGTGCAGCTATTCAGCTACCCTCATCGGGACGTTTTCCTTACTTGACCGGGAAGAACGGCCACACCATCGGGATCACGATCAGGGACACGATCATGCAGATTATTGTCAGCCCTGTCCCGCACTTCACGTAATCGTTGAAGCGATAACCTCCCGGCCCGAGCACCAGCGTGTTCGGCGGCGTTCCCACCGGCGTGGAGAAGGCACACGACGCAGCGACGGCGATCGCCATCAGCACGGCGTGCGGGCTGGCGCCAACGCCTTGCGCAATCGAGATCCCGATCGGAGCCAGCAAGGCGGCACACGCGGTATTCGACATGAACTGGCTCAGACCGGCCGAGAGAACGAACAACGCGGCCGTCAGCATGTACGGGCTGGGATTGCCGCCTAACAGACCGACCACCCACTCCGCGATCATTTTCCCTGCACCGCTCTTGTCCATGGCCGTGGCGATGGGCATCATCCCGGCGAACAGGAAAATCGTCACCCAGTCGATTCCCGTGTAGGCCTGCTTCTCGGACAGGCACTTGGTGATCACCAGGACCAGTGCGCCAATCCCTGCGGCCACCTCAAGCGGCACTCCCTTGATATCAAGCGCCATGACCGTTACCACGGAGACCAGCACCGCGGCAGTAAGCCACTTCTTGCTCGGATCACTGGTCGACGCCTTAGCTTCGGCCGCGGCATCCGCATCGACTTCGACATCAGCTGCGGAAATATCCACCTTCGGCAGCAAACGCTTGCCGATCGTCAGCATGTAGATAATGCCGACAACCGTCAGTGGAACCCCGATCCAGGCAAATTCGAAGAAGCCAAAGGGGCGCAAGCCCGCGGCCTTGAGCGCACCCGCGGCAATGATGTTCGGCGGAGTGCCGACCAGCGTGATGATGCCGCCCAAGCCCGCAGCGAAGGCCAGCGGCATCATTTGCCGGGATGCCGGAATCTTTGCAGCCGAACAAATCCCCAGCACCACCGGAATCAGGCACGCGGTCGTTCCTGTATTCGAAGTGAAACCGGACAGCCCACCGGCAGCAACCATCACGCCGATCATCAAGCCGCTTTCACTCGTCCCGGAAAAGCGCACGACGGTTTGCCCCAGTTTCTGAGCCAGGCCGGTATGGAACATCGAAGCGCCGATGACGAACATCGCGGCAAAAAGAACTACCGTCGAATTCGACAAGCCCGAAAACACGCTCTTGACCGGTATCACCCCAAGCAGCCCGAGCACAATGGCGCCGCCCATGGCGGTAACTGCCAGGGGAATTGCTTCGGTAATGAAAAGAATTGCCACGCAAGCAAGAACGATGAGCGTCTTGCTTGCCGGCGACATGGGCGCCGCCTGACTCGAACCAAGTCCTAACCAGGCCAGGGCAATTCCGCCCACCACGAAGGCAATGGCCCACGGGAGCCATTTCCTGTTTCCAACGGTACTTGCAGCCGATGACATAAACCCCTCCCAAAAGAGAAATGTTCCGCACAAAGACGCGGAAAAAATGGGCGCTCCCAATCTCCGCTCTTGGATCGATCTTGTTATTCCGGCGGAGTCCGACGCTTGGTTGTACTATCGGCGCAGCCACCCGCTCTCGCAATTGTGGAAATCCGCACAAGCAGAGATCAGGAGACAGAGGCGCACGGATACGGCGATAATCCGCCACAGGCTCCGGCGTGCTCGCCTCTGTTCGCACTGCGACAACATCCTTGTCCGGAATCAACTGCAGCAATCCGCAATTGCCTTTCAAGCTCTGTTGTCATAACTATGTAAATGTCTGATTCTGAATAGTGACGCCGGCCAATGATGCGAATACCCCGCCCCTTGTTTTTTTTGTTGCTGCAGGCCTTCGTGATGGTGCCCGTTGCGGCGGCCCAGCCACCGATCGTCATCAAGTTCAGCCACGTCGTTGCAGTTGACACGCCGAAAGGCAAGGCTGCCGATTATTTCGCCCGACGCGCTGGCGAACTGACAGACGGTGCCGTGCGCGTCGAGGTCTACCCGAACTCGACGCTCTACAAGGACAAGGACGAAATGGAGGCGCTGCAACTCGGCGCAGTCCAGATGCTGGCCCCATCGCTCGCCAAGCTCGGCCCGCTGGGAATCAAGGAGTTCGAGGCATTCGACCTGCCGTACCTCTTCGATAGCGTGACGATGCTGCACCGGGTCACGCAAGGCAACCTCGGAATCGCCCTGCTGAAGAAGCTCGAACCCAAGGGAATCAAGGGTCTGGCGTTCTGGGACAACGGGTTCAAGTCGTTTTCGGCGAACCGGCCGCTGAAAACGCCGGCCGACTTTCACGGCCTGAAAATGCGCATCCAGTCGTCCAAGGTCATCGAATCGCAGATGCGTACACTCGGCGCGCTGCCGGTGGTCACGGCGTTCTCCGACGTGTATATGGCCCTGAAAACCGGCGTTGTCGATGGCACGGAGAACCCGCACTCGAATTTCTATACGCAGCGGATGTTCGAGGTGCAGAAGCACATGACGATCACCGAGCACGGCTATCTCGGCTATGTGGTCATCGCCAACAAGCGCTTCTGGGAGAGTCTGCCGCGCGGTGTCCGCAACCAGCTCACCCAGGCCATGGACGAGGCGACGGACTACGCCAACCGGATCGCACAGGAAGAAAACGACAAGGCACTGGCCCGGATCATCGAGACCGGCAAGACAAAGGTCTACATTCCGACGGCGGCAGAACGCCTTGAGCTCAAGAAGGAAATGGTCAAGACGCACAAGGAAATGGCCTCGCGCATCGGCCAGAACATCATCGAGGCCATCTACAGCGAGACAGGATTCAAGCCGGAGTAACCGTGAGCCCTGCCGGTATAATCGGCGGATGCTCACCCCCCCCCTCACCCTCCCCCGCGCCCCGATCCAGCGGCTACCCGACCTGCTGATCAGCCAGATTGCCGCCGGCGAAGTCGTCGAGCGCCCCGCGTCGGTACTCAAGGAACTGCTCGAAAACGCTCTGGACGCCGGCAGTACCGCCATCCAGATCCAACTCGAAGAAGGCGGGGTCAAGCTGATCCGCATCTCCGACGATGGCTGCGGCATCGCCCGTGACGAACTGGCGCTGGCCCTGACCCGCCACGCCACCTCGAAGATTGCCTCGCTCGCCGATCTGGAAAACGTCGCCACGCTCGGATTCCGCGGCGAGGCGCTGGCCTCGGTGGCCTCGGTCGCTCGCCTGACATTGACCAGCCGTCTGGCCGGATCGGCACACGCCTGGCGGCTCTCGACCGAGCCGGGCGCGGCCCCCGAACCGGCCGCTCTGCTGGCAGGAACGGTCGTTGAAATGCGCGACCTGTATTACAACACGCCGGCCCGGCGCAAGTTCCTCAAATCGGAAGCCACCGAATTCGCCCATTGCGCCGAAGCGGTCAAGCGCATCGCCTTGGCGCATCCGACCGTCGCCTTCACGCTCTCGCACAACGGGCGTGTTTCGCTGCATCTGGCGAAGAGCGCCCCGGCCGGTCGCGCCGGCACCATTCTCGGCGAGGACTTTCTGGCCGAATCGCGGCCGCTCGATACCGGCGCCGGTCCGCTGCGCCTGTCCGGGCATTGTGCGACACCGGCCCATTCGCGGCCGCGCAGCGACGCCCAGTACTGCTACGTCAATGGCCGCTTCGTGCGCGACAAGCTGCTGACCCATGCGCTGCGCGAGGCCTATCAGGACATGCTGCACGGCAGCCGCTACCCGGCCTACTGCCTGTTCCTCGAAGTCGACCCGGCGATGGTCGACGTCAACGTTCATCCGGCCAAGACTGAAGTACGCTTCCGCGAAAGCCGTGCCGTGCACCAGTTCGTTTTTCACGCCGTGCAAAAAGCGTTGTCGAACCCGCTCGCAGCAACGCTTCCCGCGACACCCGCGGCGCCGGTCGATGTTGCCCCCCAGCCCCTCGCGCCCACTCCGGAAAAGGCTCCGACATCCACGGCAAATTCATCGCACGCCTGGACACCGCGCTACCAGACCCCACTGCGCGTCGCGGAACCCGCAACCACGGCCTACTATGCCTTCAGCCGCTCGGCATTCGAAGCGACACCCCGGCCAAACGCCGCCACGCCACCCGCAGTCGACGAACCTGACACTGCGCCACCACTCGGCTACGCGCTGGCCCAGCTGCACGGCATCTACATCCTCGCCCAGAACGCTTCCGGGATGGTGCTCGTCGACATGCACGCAGCGCACGAGCGGATCCTCTACGAGAAGCTCAAGAACGCGCTCGATCAGCAGAAGATCGCCACGCAGGCCCTGTTGATCCCGGCGGTTTTCAGTGCAGAGGCGCTCGACGTCGCCTCGGCCGAGGAGCACGCCGACTCGCTCAACGACATCGGCTTCGACATTGCCCCGATGGGCCCGACGCAGCTTGCCGTGCGCGGTGTCCCGGCCCTGCTCCAGGCGGCCGACCCCGCCGCCCTCGCCCGCAGCCTGCTGGCCGAACTGCGGGAACATGGCGTCAGCCAGCTGCTGACCGCGCGCCGCAACGAACTCCTCGCGACCATGGCCTGCCATGGCGCCGTACGCGCCCGTCGCCAGCTATCAATCCCCGAGATGAACGCCCTGCTGCGACAGATGGAAGCCACGGAGCGTGCCGACCAATGCAACCACGGCCGGCCGACCTGGACCCAGCTCTCCATGCAGGAACTCGACTCGCTGTTCCTGCGCGGACGATGAAAAAGCCCCCTCCAGCCATCCTGCTGATGGGCCCGACCGCCTCGGGCAAGACAGCCGCCGCCTTGTGGCTGGCCGAACGTTTCCCGGTCGAACTCATCAGCGTCGATTCAGCGCTCGTGTTTCGCGACATGGATATTGGTACGGCCAAGCCCGATGCCGCCACCTTGCAGGCCTTTCCTCATCATTTGATCGACCTGATCACCCCGGAGGGGGCCTATTCCGCCGCCCGCTTCCGCAACGAAGCGCTGGCGATCATGAGGGAAATCATCGCGCGCGGAAAAATTCCGCTCCTCGTCGGTGGCACAATGCTCTACTTCAAGGCACTGCTCGACGGTCTCGCCGAACTTCCGCAGGCGGATCCCGCCATCCGAGCCGAAATCGACGCGCTCGCCGCTGCTCACGGCTGGCCGGTCGTACATGCTGAACTCGCCCGCGTCGACCCGACGACGGCGGCCCGCCTGCATGCAACCGACGCCCAACGCATCCAGCGCGCCCTGGAAATTTTCCGGATCGCTGGCCAGCCGATGTCGGAACTGCTCGCCGCCGGACGCGGGGAACCTCCTCCCTTCGATTTTCTCTCGCTCGGCCTGCAGCCCTCCAACCGCGGAATACTGCACGAACGCATCGCCGTACGTTTCGACGCAATGCTCGCCGCGGGATTCGAAGACGAGGTCTCGGCATTGCGGAGCAAGTACACACTCTCTCTGGACCTGCCGTCAATGCGCTGCGTCGGCTATCGCCAGGTATGGGAAGCGCAGGACGGGATCATCCCGCGCGAGGAGATGCGCGATCGCGGAATCTACGCGACCCGCCAGTTGGCCAAGCGGCAGATCACCTGGATGACCAACACGCTGAAGCCGGAACCATACGACTGTCTCGCCTCGACGAGCAGCGACCGGATCGGCAAACGCATCGCCGCATTTCTCTCCGCATCGGCATAGGGGGCAGCCCTTATAGGCTGCGCCCCTGCCACACCACCCGGCGTGCGGGTCCGCACCGGGCGGTTGGAGTGGTTGAGGTCACACACAGGCGTACCCTCCCGTGCGCTCCCGGTTTCCCCAATTCGAGTTCGGCAAGATTGGTTGTCTCGCTGCCAAGCCGTCGCAGGCTTCACCCACGCCGATTTCGTGGCGAGCTTCACTCTGTGAACATATGAGACTCCCCGCTCTCGATAACTCGGTGGTTATCCCTCCCACTCCTTCGGCCCTTCACCCCTTACCGGCAGCTACTATGGCCTCTGCTTCTCGCTCCGGCTCATCACCGTCGGCCTTTCAGCCATGAGGCGAGATCTCCCCGGGTAAGAACGCACTCCTTCTCTGCACAACCGCCGGATTTACGCCGCTTCGCCTTGATCACGAGAGCTTCGCGGACATTGGCCCGCTCGCCCCGCTCGGCAGCGCCTTCTATCCGGTTCTTGTCCATCGGCTCGCAGATTACGATCCACGCTTCCTCCCCACGCTCGGTCACCCTCCACGCAGTTGCGCTTCACTTCGTTCGTCGTGATCAACTTACGGCGGGACTTGCACCCGCAGGAGTGCGCCCGTGCCGGGCGCACCAATTGAAAAAGCCCATGCAGAAATTGCATGGGCTTCTGGGACTCATCCCCGGCACACCTGGCCGGAGTAATCGGCTTCACGCCGTCTGGGTACTACACAATCATCTGTAGGTGTTGCCTTGCAATGATCTCCCATCAAGTCTCCAGCTAACACGGCGGGTACTGCCACTTCGTGCCGGACTTGCCGCTTATCACGGCACGATTTCAATATACCCCCCGGCACGCGAAAAAGCCACCCCTCCAACACACCTTCGCGCATTACGCACGACACCTTCCTGGCGCCCTAAAGATCAGCCGCTTTTCTCCGTTAGATCAATCGTCTAAACATGAATTTACACCCCTGCCATGCGTGTTCCGGACGATATCCTGTTCCGCCCGTACGAAGACCGAAGGCGCCAGACTTCGGCCGACGAACAAGGCACGCCGCCAGTTGACAGTTCACCGGCCAGCGGAGATGCACTGGCGCGCGAACGCCGCCGCGCCCCGCTTGTCCGCGAAACGCCCAACGACGATAAGAGCCAACAGAACGCACCGAAAGAGGAACGACGCCGGCAGGAAGATCGCCGACAGCGCCAGCAGAATGTGTTTCTCGATACACGCAGCCGTACCGACAGGCGACGCTCGTCGATTTACCCGAACGTCAACGTTAAAGCCTGATCGAAGGATGATCAGCGCGAAACGATCAGGCGCAGCCCCAGCGCGACAAATACCGTCCCGGCCAGACGATCGAGCCAGAGTCCGGCTCGGCCATGTCGTTGCAGCCATTGACCGACTCGCCCGGAAAAATAACCGAGCAAGCCGAACAGCACCGCCGCCTGGATGGTAAAGACGATGCCGAGTTGCGCCGTCTGCCAGTCGATGCCGCCTCGATCGGTGATCAGGAACTGCGGCAGGAAGGAAAGGAAGAACAGGATGACCTTGGGGTTGATTGCGTTGGCCAACAACCCCTTGGCAAACAGGCGAAAGAGCGTCTCACCGTTCCCCTGCGCAGCGACCGGACTGACCTGCCCGCAACTACGCAAGGCATGAATGCCGAGCCAGATCAGATAAAGCCCGCCGCAGACCTTTAGCGCAGTAAAGGCCACTGGCGAGGCGGCAATCAGCGCACTGACGCCAAGTACCGCCAGGAGGGTATGGCTCAGGCAGCCCAGCCCGCAGCCAAGGCCGAAGGCGATGCCCTGCGCCCGCCCGCGCGAGATGCCGAAGCCGAGCACCATCAGGTTGTCCGGCCCTGGCGACGCGGTGATCAGCACCGCGGCAGCGAGGAAACCGAAGAACTGTTCCGGCGCCAGCCACATGGGCGATCGCTCAGACTACGATGGTTTGTGCCTCGCCGTCCTGACGCACTTCGATCCGGCCGATCTCCAGCGCCGGCTCGCCGGCAGCGCGCAGCAACTCGAGCGCCTGTTGCGCATGCTCCTTGGCAACGACGACGCACATGCCGATGCCGCAGTTGAACACGCGATGCATCTCGCTCTCGGCCACATTGCCGGCGCTCTGCAACCACTGGAAGAGTTTCGGGCGCTGCCAGGTCGACTGCTCGATCACTGCCTTGACGCTGGCCGGCAGCACGCGCGGCACGTTTTCGGTCAGGCCGCCGCCGGTGATATGCGCCATGCCCTTGACCGGCAACTCGGCCATCAACGCCTGCATCGGCTTCACGTAGATGCGCGTCGGCGCCATGATCGCGTCGGCCAGCGTGCGCTCGCCGTCGAACGGCGCGTCGAGATCGGGCTTGGCGACGGAAAGGATCTTGCGCACCAGCGAATAGCCGTTGGAGTGTGCGCCGGACGACGGCAAACCGAGGACCACGTCGCCGGGAACGATGTCCTGGCCGGTAATGATCTTCGACTTCTCGACGACGCCGACCGCGAAGCCGGCGAGGTCGTACTCGCCGGCCGGGTACATCCCCGGCATTTCAGCCGTCTCTCCGCCGATCAGCGCGCACCCGCCCTGCTCGCAGCCCTTGGCGATGCCCTGGATGACGCTTGCCGCGGTGTCGACATCGAGCTTGCCGCAGGCGAAGTAATCGAGGAAGAACAGCGGCTCGGCGCCCTGCACCAACACGTCGTTGACGCTCATCGCCACCAAGTCGATGCCGACCGTGTCGTGGCGGTTGAGATCGAAGGCCAGCTTGAGCTTGGTGCCGACGCCGTCCGTCCCGGAGACCAGCACCGGCTCCTGGTAGCGCTTGGGCACCTCGAACAGCGCACCAAAACCGCCGAGACCGCCCAGCACGCCTTCGCGCAGGGTTTTCTTGGCAAACGGCTTGATGCGTTCGACGAGGGCATCGCCGGCGTCGATATCAACACCGGCGTCACGATAGGAGAGCGATTGCTGAGTCATCTTGGAATCCCGGAGGAGGCTTGAGCGCACGGCGGTGATAAAATCCGTGTCTCGTTGCGAAAAGCTTGAATTTTATCCGAAATCCCGGCCCGGCGCGCGGCCGCCCGCCGCCGCCAGAGCCCTCCCCGATGCGTCAACTGATCCTCGACCTGCTGCCGGAAAACCCGCCCAGCCTCGCCAACTTCGTTCCCGGTGGAAACGCCGAAGCGCTCGCTGCGCTCGCCGGTTGGCTGACACCGGAATGCCGTGAGCCCTCGCTGCTGCTGTGGGGCGAAGCGGGGTCCGGCAAGACGCACCTGCTGCACGCCAGCGGGGCGCGCTATTTCGACGCCGCCGGGACGCCCGACCTGCCCGGCACCGAAGCACTCGGCGACGCAGCGAACCGCATCGCTGTCGACAACGTGGAAGCGCTCTCGGAAACCGGCCAGATCGCCCTGTTCAACCTGTTCAACCGCTTGCGTGCCGCCGGCGGCCACCTGCTGACCGCCGCCAGCCAGCCGCCGCAACACCTGGCCCTGCGCGAAGACCTGCGCACCCGGCTCGGCTACGGACTGGTCTTTCGCCTGACCACGCTGACCGACGACGAGAAACTGACCGCCCTCGCGGCACAGGCGGCTTCGCGCGCCCTGCGCCTGCCGGCAGGCGCACTCGACTACCTGCTGGCGAGAGCACCGCGCGACATGCGCCAGCTGATGTCCGTCCTCGTCGCCCTCGACCGTTACTCGCTGGAACACAAGCGGCCGATCACCCTGCCGCTGCTGCGCGAAGTGCTCCAGCATTCCCCTTACTGAGGAAACACCATGCAACTGGCCCTGTTCGATCTCGACAACACCCTGCTGTCCGGCGACAGCGATTTTGAATGGGCGCAATTCCTGATTATCAAGGGCGTACTCGACCCCGAGGTGCATGAAGCCAGGAACGATTACTTCTACGAGCAATACAAGGCCGGCACGCTCGACATCCATGAATTCCTCGATTTCCAGCTGCATCCGCTGGCCCGCCACCCCCGCAGCCAGCTCGACGCCTGGCATGCCGAATTCATGGATACACGCATCCGGCCGATGATCGGCGACAAGGCGCGCGACCTGGTCCGCCGGCACCGCGACCGGGGCGACCTCTGCGCGCTGGTGACGGCAACCAACAGCTTCGTCACCGGGCCGATCTGCCTCGAACTGGGCGTCAACAACTTGATCGCCACGATTCCGGCGCAGGAAAACGGAGAGTTCACCGGCAAGCCGCGCGGCCTGCCAGCCTTCCGCGAAGGCAAGATCACCCGCGTCGAGGCCTGGCTGGAATCGATGGGATTCTGGTGGAGCAACTTCGAGCGCAGCTGGTTCTACAGCGACTCGCTCAACGACCTGCCCTTGCTCTCGCGTGTCAGCGACCCGGTCGCCGTCGACCCTGACCCGACCCTCTTGGCCCATGCTCGAGACGCCGGCTGGCCGGTGCTGAATCTGCACACTAGCGTCGGCGCCTGACCCCAATGGCCTACAAGCACCTGATTACCGGTGAGAAATTCGGCTATCATCAGCCTTTTTGTCGCCCTCAAAAGCAAGAACAACTCAGCGATGATTCGTAAATTCATATCCCGAGTTCTCGGGCGCAAATCCGCAGGCGAGCATGCGGAAATCCCTCACAGCAAACACGGCATCCGCCGCGACGCCATCAGCAGCGGCAGCCGACGCACCGTGGAAACCCTGCAGGAAAACGGTTACAAGGCGTTCGTCGTCGGAGGCGCGGTGCGCGACCTGCTCGCCGGCATCAAACCGAAGGATTTCGACGTAGCCACCAATGCCACGCCCGAGCAGGTCCGTCAGTGCTTCCGGCGCTCGCGCATTATCGGCCGGCGCTTCCAGATCGTGCATGTCATGATGGGACAGGAGACTATCGAGGTCACCACCTTCCGGGGCCATCACGGCCAGCAGGACGGCCATCGCGCGCAAACCGATGAACAGGGCCGCGTGTTGCGCGACAACGTCTTCGGATCGCAAAAGGAGGACGCCGCGCGCCGCGATTTCACCGTTAACGCCCTGTACTACGACCCCGTCGCCGAAACAGTGGTCGATTACCACAACGGTCTCGCCGACCTGAAACAGAAAACGCTGCGCATGATCGGCGACCCGACCACGCGTTATCGTGAAGACCCGGTACGCATGCTGCGTGCGGTGCGCCTCGCGGCCAAGCTCGACTTCTCGATCGACGGCGCGACTCGCGAACCGATCGGCGAACTGGGCTGCCTCATCGAAAACGTCCCCCCTTCCCGCCTGTTCGACGAGATGCTCAAGCTGCTCACCTCAGGGCACGCGGTAAAGTGTCTGCAACGGCTACGCGCCGAGGGGCTGCACCATGGCGTGCTGCCATTGCTCGACGTAATCCTCGAACAGCCCCTCGGCAAACGCTTCGTCACCCTGGCGCTGGAAAACACGGACAGGCGAGTTCATGAAGGCAAGCCGATCTCGCCCGGATTCCTCTTCGCCACGCTGCTCTGGCACGAAGTCCTCGGCCGCTGGGAAGGACTCAAGGCTGGCGGATCCCGCCCAATTCCAGCGCTGTTCCAGGCGATGGACGACGTACTCGACGTTCAGGCGGAGAAGCTCGCCATCACCCGCCGCGTGGCCGGCGACATCAAGGATATTTGGTCGCTGCAGCCGCGCTTCGAACAGCGTTCCGGCAAACGCCCGTATGGCCTGCTCGAACAGCAACGCTTCAAGGCCGGTCTCGATTTCCTCTTGATGCGCGCCCAGTCGGGCGAGGTGCCGGACGAACTCGGGCAATGGTGGCTCGACTTCCTCGCCGGCGACGGCGAAGCGCGCGCGGCGATGCTCCTGCCGCAAAAGCCGGACGAAGCCAAGAAACGCCGTCGCCGCAAGCGCAAGCCCGTCGCGGCGCGAGCCGAACCTGCTGTGTAATCCGATCGCCGATGCCTCTTGCTTTTGTCGCGCTCGGCGCCAATCTTGCCGACCCGGTACGCCAGGTTCAGGCCGCACTCGATTCGCTGGCACACCTGCCGGACTGTCATCTGCTGTGCGCCTCCTCGCTGTACCGCACGGCGCCGATCGACGCCGCCGGACAGCCGGACTTCATCAACGCCGTCGCCCTGGTGGAAACCACGCTTTCGCCACGTGCGCTGCTGGCCGCGCTGTTCGACATCGAGGCGCAGTTCGACCGCCGCCGCGATTTCCGCAACGCCCCGCGCACCCTTGATCTCGATCTGCTGCTTTACGACGACCTCGTGCTCGACAGCGCCGACTTGCAGCTGCCTCACCCGCGCATGCACCTGCGCGCCTTCGTGCTGGAACCGCTCCTGGAAATTTCCCCCGCCTGCACCATTCCCGGACGCGGCTCGGCGGTGGCCTGGCGACCGGCCGTGAGCATGCAGGCTATCGACAAGCTCGTCGCATGACCCCGAGCCATCGCGCCAAAACTGACCATTCGCCGACAGCCCTGTGTATCCTTGACGCCGTTTGGCCCAGCCGCGGTAACTAGCGCGGCACATCCCGCAACGTCACTCAGGAGACCCGCATGTTCGGTAGCAAGAAAAAAATTCGCGAACTTGAGCGCAAGATCATCGATCTCGGACAAGAGAACCTGTCCCTGCGCGAGCGCCTTGCCGACGCCGAGCGACAATGCGAAGAAAGCAGGCAACGCTGCGCCGGCACGGAACAACACAACAGGGAAGTGCAAAAGCTGTTCGCCTCATTGCGCTCCTATCGCGAGTCGCTCGTCGAATCGCAACAGACCCTGGCAACGCTGGCCAACAATCTGCTGGAAGAGCGCAAGGGCAGCATTGAAGCCGGCGCCATGGCCAGCAACAGTCGGGATGCGGTGCATGCAATCAGCCAGGATCTCAACCAGCTGGCCAGCAACTCGCGCAATGCGATGGAAAAGGTCACCAGCCTGCGCAGCAGCGCCGAGCAGATCGGCGGCATCATCAACCTGATCAAGGAAATTGCCGACCAGACCAACCTGCTGGCGCTCAACGCGGCAATCGAAGCCGCCCGCGCAGGCGAGGCCGGCCGCGGCTTTGCCGTGGTGGCCGACGAGGTGCGCAAGCTGGCTGAGCGAACCACGCGTGCAACCACCGACATCTCGCAACTGGTCTCGACCATCCAGAGCGAAACGTCCTCGGCAAACAGCAGCATCGGACAACTGGCCGAACATTCGGAATCGTTCAGCGCGCAGGGGCAGCAGGCCTCGGACAACATCAGCGGCATCACCGACGTGGCGCTGCGCATGGAGCGCACGATCGCCGTCGCCGCCCTGCGCAGCTTCGTCGAACTGGCCAAGATCGACCACCTGGTGTTCAAGTTCGAGATCTACCAGATCTTCATGGGCCTGAGCGAAAAGCAGCCGGAGCAGATCGCCACCCATACCACCTGCCGCCTCGGCCACTGGTACTACGAGGGCGAGGGCAAGACGCGCTTCGCGCACCTCGACGGTTATCGCACGATGGAAACACCGCACGTCGAAGTGCATCGCCACGGTCGCGCCGCCGTGGAAGCCTATGTAGCGGGTGATTTTCCTGCCGGCATCGCCGCCATCGAGCAAATGGAACAGGCCAGCGAGGGCGTTCAGGAAAGCCTTGAGCGCATGGCCCGGCACGGCGAAAAATCGCCGGAGACGCTTTGCCAGACAAACTGACGCACTTCTGTCCTGACATGCCACAACAACGCAACCTGCTTTCCTCCGCTCGCCATATCGTCATTGAAGGCCCGATCGGCGTCGGCAAAACCAGCCTGGCGCGGCGTCTGGCCGAACATCTCGACGCCGACCTGCTGCTCGAACAGCCCGAGGCCAACCCATTCCTCGCCCGCTTCTACCAGAACCAGCAGCGCTACGCCCTGCAGACGCAGCTCTGCTTCCTCTTCCAGCGTCTCGACCAGATGCGCGATCTGGCACAGCCGGACCTGTTCCCGCGCTCGGTAATCAGCGACTACCTGATGGAAAAGGAACTGCTGTTCGCCCGCCTGACCCTGAGCGACGACGAATACCAGCTCTACCGCCAGATCTACGACCGCGTCTCCCGCGAAGCGGCCGTCCCGGACCTGGTCATCTACCTGCAGGCACCGCCGGAGATCCTGATCTCCCGCGTGCGCAAGCGCGGCGTCGAGATGGAACGCAAGATCAGCGACGACTACCTGACCGGGCTGGGTGAGAGCTACACGCGCTTCTTCCACGACTACACCGCTGCGCCGGTGATGATCGTCAATTCGGAACACCTGAACTTCGTCGAAAGCCCCGACGACTTCCTGCTTCTCGTCCAGCGTATCGAAGCGATGCGCGGACACCGCGAATATTTCAACCGAGGTAACTGAACAATGTCCGCACAATCCGTCACCCGGCGTCTGACCCTGCTCGACATGGCGAAGATGAAGGCCGCCGGCGAAAAAATCGCCATGATCACCTGCTACGACGCCAGCTTCGCGCAAGCCTGCGACGCCGCCGGCATCGACAGCATTCTCGTCGGCGACTCGCTCGGCATGGTCGTGCAGGGGCACGACTCGACGCTGCCGGTCACCGTCGAGCACATCGCCTACCACGTCGCCTGTGTCGCCCGCGGCTGCAAACGGCCGCTGATCATCGGCGACCTGCCCTTCGGCAGCTTCCAGGAGAGCCCGCAGATCGCCTACCGCAACGCCGTCACGCTGATGGCCGCCGGCGCGCAGATGGTCAAGCTCGAAGGCGGCGTCGAAATGGCCGAGACCACCCGCTTCCTCACCTCGCGCGGCATCCCGGTCTGTGCCCACGTCGGCCTGACGCCGCAGTCGGTGCACCAGCTCGGCGGCTATCGCGTGCAGGGCAAGAGTGATACCGGCGCCATGCAATTGCTCGCCGACGCCCAGTCGCACCAGGACGCCGGCGCCGCGCTGATCGTCCTCGAAGCCATTCCCGCCGCACTCGCCGGCGAGGTGACGGACAAGCTGACGACACCGACCATCGGCATCGGCGCCGGCAAGGACTGCTCGGGCCAGGTGCTGGTACTGCACGACATGCTCAACGTCGCGAGTGGCCACAAGCCCCGCTTCGTGCGCAACTTTATGGCCGGGCAGGATTCGATCACCGGCGCCATCGGCGCCTACGTCACTGCAGTCAAGGACGGCAGCTTCCCAGCCCCCGAACATTGCTACTGAAAATCATGGAAATCCATTCATACATCGCCGACTCCCGCGCCGCACTGAAGAACCGCGGCCGCATCGTCTTCGTCCCGACCATGGGCAACCTGCACGAGGGGCACATCTCCCTGATGCGCCAGGCGCAGGCTCACGGCGACACGGTCGTCGCCAGCATCTTCGTCAACCGCCTGCAATTCGGGCCGAACGAGGACTTCGACAAGTACCCTCGCACCTTCGAGGCCGACTGTGCGAAGCTGCGCGAAGCCGGCGTTGGCGTCCTGTTCGCGCCGACGGAAGCCGACCTCTATCCCGAACCGCAGCAGTATCAGGTCGACCCGCCAGAGATCCAGAACCTCCTCGAAGGCGAATTCCGTCCCGGCCACTTCCGTGGCGTCGCCACGGTCGTGCTCAAGCTGTTCAACATCGTCCAGCCGCAGGTCGCCATTCTCGGCAAGAAGGATTACCAGCAGCTGATGATCCTGCGCAACATGGCCCGGCAACTGGCCCTGCCGGTGGAGATCATCGGTGGAGAGACGGTGCGCGCGGAGGACGGACTCGCGCTGTCATCACGCAACGGCTACCTGACGCCCGCCGAGCGTGCCGAAGCACCGCACCTCAACCGCGTACTGCGCCGCATCCGCGAGGCGATTCGCTCCGGCGACCGGGACTATGCGCGACTGGAGAGAGAAGCGATCGCCGAACTCGACGGCCACGGCTGGAAAACCGACTACGTCGCCGTGCGCCGGCAAGCCGATCTGCAGTTGCCGGCAGTCCCCGATGATGCGCTGGTCGTGCTTGCCGCCAGCCGGCTCGGTACACCGCGGCTGATCGACAATCTGGAAATCTGAGAAGTCACGAGGACTGGATCGAAGTAACCGAAAGATGTAAAAAGGGCGCAAAAAACTGACGGCTACGGCGCTGCGCTTCCCTCGCGCGGAGCCCCGCCCTCCTCTTCGCCAGCCTCCTCCGTTTTAGCTGTCAGGCCAAGACGCTGCATCTGGATATCCGCCAAGGCGCTGTAAAGCGGCGGGCTGAACAGGCGCGAGACCAGCGATGCGAGCATGGACACGGCCATCAGGCTGATCACCATCTCGTGCCCGTCGATCATTTCCATCACGATGATGAACGACGTCAATGGCGCCTGCGTCACCGCCGCCAGGAAGCCCGCCATGCACAGGGCATAGATCGACAGCGCACCGACTGACCCGAGCAGGAAATGCACGTCGGCGCCGATGCCGACGCCTACAGCCAGACTCGGGGCGAAAATACCGCCAGGAATGCCACTGAGGAAGGAGAAAACGGTCGCGGCGAACTTTACCGGTGCGTAATACCACGGCAGGTTCATCAAGCCTTCGAGCGTACTCTGGGTGTAGAGGTAACCCGAACCATGCGCGGCGCCGTTGGTAATAGTCCCAAGCAGTGCCACCATCAGTCCGCAAAAGCCGGCCCAATAGTACGGATGCTGCCGACGAAAAACGCTCAAACGGTCCTTGCCTGGTCTTGCCGCAAGGACAAAAATCCGGCTGAACAGTCCGCCGGAAATTCCGCAAGCCAGCGCGCAAATGAAGACCGGCCAGAGAATGTGGTAGTCGATGCTCTCAACCGCCAGTCGCCCGAAGTAGATGTAGTTGCCCTGGATCGAGATCGAAATCAGGCCGGCCAGCACGATCGCCGAAATCAACACACCGTTGGTTTTTTCCTCGAAGCGCTTGCCGAGCTCCTCGATCGCGAAAACGATCCCGGCCAGCGGCGTGTTGAACGCCGCCGCGATTCCCGCGGCCCCCCCGGCCAGGATGAGATGCTTGGCGAAGCGAGGTGAACGCTTGGGCAGAAAGCGCCGGAAAGCATACATCATGCTAGCCCCCACCTGAACCGACGGCCCTTCACGCCCGATCGAGAAGCCGGCGGCGAGCCCGGCAACGCCGAGAAGCACCTTGCCGACAGCAATTCGGACGGAGACAAAGAAACCGATCTTCTCGCCTTCGGCCTCATCCCGCAGCGCGGCAATTACCTGAGGAATGCCACTACCTTCTGCGCCGGGAAAGAACTTGCGGGTCAGCCAGGCGATCGCCATTCCAACCGCCGGACACAGCAGCAGCGTCATCCACCAGAACCGACGGATTCCTTGATTGAAATAGTCAATTGCGTGTTCTGTAAGACGGGAGAAAGCGACGACGACCAATCCGGTGACCACAGCCGCCAGCCAGATTACCGCCCGCTCTTTCCACGCTTTGCGATCAGCGAGGCGATGACGGGATAAAACGGTGAGCATTTCGGAAAAAAACCAGTGTTTTTGGGGGGAACAGCGAATTATACGCCTGAGCCTTGGCGCCCCGGACACGGGGAGGAATTCGAACAGACGAACTAAAAGAGCAGTTGACTGCCAAACAAGTATCGATAATAGTATCGATAATATTCGACCATTGCAGTACAGCTTTTCGTTCCGGTTCATCACACATCGAACAACACGGAGAGGTCTGGCATGAAAGATGGAGAATTGCAGCGACTGTGCCGGGAGATCCGCGCCGACATCATCAGGATGATCGGCCGCGTAAAGTCCGGCCATCCCGGCGGATCGCTTTCCTGCGCCGAAATACTGGCGACGCTCTATTTCAGGGAAATGCGCGCGGATCCGGCCATACCACCCGAACACCGCGACAAATGCGTCCTTTGCAAGGGGCACGCCGCCCCGGCGCTTTACGCCGTTCTGGCCCACCGCGGCTATTTCCCGCGCGAGGAATTGGAAACGCTGCGCCAGCTGGGCTCCCGCCTGCAGGGCCACCCCGACATGAAGAAAACCCCCGGCGTCGACGCCTCGACCGGCTCGCTCGGACAAGGATGCTCGATCGCGGTCGGCATGGCGCTCGGCGCACGCCTCAAGGACTCCGCACAGAGAATTTTCGCCGTGGTCGGCGACGGCGAAATGCAGGAAGGGCAGTTCTGGGAAGCGATGATGTCGGCAGCGCACTTCGGGTTGACCAACCTCACCGTCATCCTCGACCACAACGGCCTGCAGATCGACGGTGCCAACGACGATGTGATGAATCTGGGCGACATCAAGGCCAAGTTGTTAGCCTTCGGCTTCGACGTCATCGAGGCCGACGGTCACGACACCGCCCAATTGCTCGATGCCTACGCCAGAAAAACGGACAAGCCGAAGTTCATTCTGGCGGAGACGGTCAAGGGCAAGGGCGTTTCCTTCATGGAAAACCAGGCGGGCTGGCACGGCAAGGCGCCCAGCGCGGACGAAGCCCAGCTGGCGCTGGCGGAACTGGAGGCTTGAGATGAGCACACTCAACATCAGGGGAACAAAAGCAATCCGGGTCGCCTACGGCGAGGCACTGGCGGAACTCGGCGGCGAACGCCCCGACCTTGTCGTACTCGACGCCGACCTGGCCCATGCGACCACCACCTGCGTCTTCGGCGAGAAGTATCCGGAGCGCTTCTTCAATCTCGGCATCGCCGAACAGAACATGATGGGTGTCGCTGCCGGCCTGGCGATCAGCGGCCTGACGCCGGTTGCCAGCACTTTTTCCATCTTCGGAGCCGGGCGCGCCTTCGAGCAGGTACGCAACAGCATCTGTTACCCGCATCTCAACGTCACGCTGGCGCTCACGCACAACGGCCTGACCGTCGGCGAGGATGGCGGCAGCCACCAGAGCATCGAGGATATTTCTCTGATGCGCAGCATTCCCGGGATGACCGTGCTCGTTCCCTGCGACGCCATCGAGATGCGCAAGGCGCTGCGCGCAGCCATCGACCACCCCGGGCCGGTTTACATCCGCGTCACCCGCCCGCCGGCGCCCTACTTCACCGAGGACGACGCGCCCTTCACCATCGGCAAGGCCAACACCCTGCGCGAAGGGAGCGACATCACCCTCATCGCCACCGGGTTGATGGTGTGTCAGGCGTTGCTCGCCGCGGAGCAGCTGGAGAAGGACGGGATCAGCGCTGCGGTGATCAACATGCACACGATCAAGCCGATCGACAGCGAAGCGATCATCGCTGCGGCGAAAAAGACCGGCCACCTGATCACCGTGGAGGACCATTCCATCATCGGCGGACTCGGCTCCGCGGTGGCGGAGGTTCTCGCCGAAAGTTGCCCGGCACGTCTGCGCCGCATCGGCCTTCAGGACTGCTTCGGCCAATCCGGGACGCCCGATGCACTGCTCGAACACTACGGCCTGACCGCCCCGCACATCGCCGAAAACGCACGCAAATTCCTGGGAGAGAAAGCATGAACACAAACAAGGTGAGTGTCGCCGGCTTCGAGGGGGAAGGATTGAAACGTGTCGTCGAAAGCGGCGACTGGTTCGTCGGCATCAAGAACTGGAAGCCGGCCAACGACGCAGCCCATTTCGACAACATGGAACGCCACATGCAGACCGATGAGGTCTTCGTCCTGCTCGAAGGCGGCTGCACGCTCCTCGTCGACCACTCGCCCGACAACAACTGCTCGGACATCCGCTGCGTCCCGATGGAAAAAAACAAGGTATATTGCATCCACCCATCGGTCTGGCATAACACCATTACCACCAAGGACGCCAAACTGATCCTTATGGAAAACAGGAACACCTCCATGGACAACAGCGAGGTCCGGACACTGTCATCGGGAGAGATCACCGCTCTGCGCAAGCAACTCTGAGCCGGGCCGGCGGAAAAAAAAGAGAACGGGACGGAAAAGGGATGTCCACACGCAAGGAAACCTCGAGCAAGGTCGACGAGCTATACAAGCGGCTGAAAAAGCAGATCGTCATGTCCGAACTGCAACCCGGCCAGCAACTGGTGGAGCTTGAACTCGCCGGCACCCTCGGCTGCAGCCAGAGCACCGTGCGCGAAGCCTTGCTGCGCCTTCAGGAAGACGGACTGATTCAGCGCCAGGGCTATCGCGGCACCACCGTAGCGCCGATCAGCCCGGTCGAGTCCGAGATCTTTCTCGAACTGCGCCGGATGCTCGAGATGCGCGCCGCGCGACTCTCGCTGGAACACCTGACGGACACCAAGCTCGGCATCCTGCGCGGCATCGTCGACGCCATGGAACAGGCCGCACAGGCGGACGACGGATACGCGCTGTTCGAGAAAGACCTCGAATTCCACATGCAGCTGTTCGAGATCGCCAACCTGCCGGCGCTGACACCGGTACTGATGCGCTGCTCGGTCGTCAATCACCGCAACAAGATCGCCCAGTCGGGGAATCGCCGCGCCCTGCTCGAAACCGCGCAGCGGCATCGCAACATCATCGCAGCACTGCAGGCCGGCGACGCGGACATTGCGGTGGAAATCGTCGGCCACCACGTCTCGAGCATCTTCGGCACCAAAGACAACGGCCCCGCGGCCGACCTCGCGCCGGAAAACCGGATGTCCGGGCCGATGCGCGACCTGTTCGTTCGCATGTCGATCGACGAGGCGAAATTCCCGGACGTCACCACCCTGCCGGCAGAGGAAGGCCGAAAGATCTTCGAGATACGTCATGCGCGCTGGAACCGGATCGACACCTCCCGCTACGATATCGAGCACTTCGAGATTCCGCGGAATCCGTTTTCCCGGCACCCGTCGCAGCCCATTCCTGCCGTGCGCATCCAGACGGCAAAAACGGAAGCGAGGGGAAGGCTGCTATATCTGCACGGTGGCGGCTGGACATTCGGCAGTATTGCGTCGTTCATGGGCATCATGGCGCGCCTTGCCGAGCGCACCGGCTTCGCCGTCTACGGCATCGAGTACGCCCTGGCGCCGGAACGCCCGTTTCCCTACGGCCTCAACGATTGCACCTGGGCCTGGCGCTGGCTGCGCGGACAGGACACTTCCGGACTCCACTGGCTTGTTGCGGGCGACTCCTCAGGGGCAAACCTCGCCCTGGCGATGATGCTCGACCTGCGCAGCCTCGACGAATTACTCCCGGACGGCGCAGCCTTGATTTACGGCGCATACAGCGACGCAAGGGAGACCGAATCGCAACGCCTTTTCGGTCAGGGAGCCTTTGGGCTGACGACAGCCCGGATGACCTGGTTTCGCAACAACTACCAGGCGGGAGGGATTCCCGATTTCGCACGGCAACGCATGTTTCCGGTCGAAGCGGACCTGCACAACCTCCCCCCGCTGCTCATCGTCGCCGCGGAACTGGACCCGTTGCGCGACGACAGCATCCTGCTGGCGCGAAAGCTTGCGCAGACCAACACCCCGTTCGAGTTCAGACAAGTCCCGGGCGTGATCCACAACTTCCTGCACTGGAGCGAAGCGCTCCCGGAAGCCGTCGCTACCCTGGACGCCATCGCTGCTTTCATGCAGGCGCGCAACAGCAAATAGTCATTGTTTCAACCCAAAGCAACCAAGGAGCAGGAAAACAGCATGCGGTAAATCTCAAACCAACCAGAATGGGGGTCCAACATGTTCAAGAAATCCACACTCGGCATCGTCCTCGCCACCGCGCTTTCAGGATTCGCCGCCAGCCACGCCTGGGCGCAATCCACCGTAAACTTCTGGTACCACTTCGACAATCCGGAAAGCATCAAGCTGATGGACGAACTGGTCGCCAGCTTCGAGGGCAAGAACCCGGGCATCAAGGTCAAGGCGGAGAACATCCCCTGGAACAACTACTACGACAAGCTGTTCACCTCGATCGTCGGCGGCAAGGCCCCTGACGTGGCGATGGTCAAGCTGGCGCAGCAGCCGCAGCTGATCGAAATGGACGCCCTCGAACCGATCGACAAGCGGGTCGCATCATGGCCCGGAAAGGACGATCTCGGCGACAACCTGCTGAACATCAACAAGGGCCCGGACGGCAAGCAATACTATCTGCCGCTGCAGTATGTCGTGGTTTATCTGTACTACCGCGCCGACCTCTTCGCCAATGCCGGGCTGCAACCACCGGCCACCTGCGAGGATTTCCTCGATGCGGCGAAGAAGCTCACGCTTCCGGCCAGCGCCAATAACGGCGTCGAACTCTTCGGTTTCGGGATGCGCGGCGGCAAGGGCGGCTACGACAACTGGGGACCGTTCGTGCTCTCGCAATCCGAGCTGACCCCGGGCGGAATGACCACGCCGAAAGCGATCGCTGCCAACAACTGGTACGTCGATCTGTTCCGCAAGGAAAAAGTCGCACCGCCTTCGGCCCCGAACGACGGTTTCAATGAAATCATCAGCACCTTCAAGTCGGGACGCACGGCAATGATCTTCCACCACATCGGCTCTTCGAAGACGATGGTTTCCGCGCTCGGCGACAAGGTCTCGGCCGTCCCGGCGCCTTCCTGCAACGGTGGCCGCTGGACCTCGTTCGGCGACGAATCGACGGCGCTGTTCAAGGCTTCGAAGAACAAGGACGCCGCCTGGAAATGGATGAGTTTCCTCAGCGAAGGCGACAACAACGTGAAGTTCAACCAGGCCACCGGCCAGATGACGGTGACCCGCAGCGGTGCCGAGAAAGCCGCCTTCGAACCGCGCTTCATCAAGGCCACCGTTGACTCGCTGCCGTTCGCCAGAACCCTGCCGGCTGTGCCGCAAACCGCCGACTTCGTGAACACGGTGTGGCCGGTCAACATGCAACGCGCGCTCACCGGCGAGATCACGCCCGAGCAGATGATGACGACGATCGAGAAGCACTACACAACCAAGTAAAAAAACGCTGAGCTCCGTCACCCCGGCGCAGACCGGGGTCCAGTTCGTTCTCCGAAAACCTGGATTCCGGCTTGCGCCGGAATGACGGATTCATCAGCCTGTATCGAAACCGACAGAAGGGAGACCATGAGCCACCGTTCCAGCCTCCGCCGCATGCCCTACTGGCTCCTGTCGCCCGCCGTGCTGGCCACGCTGATCGTCGTCTTCTACCCGATGCTGCAGGCGGGCATCACCAGCCTCTATTACGAAGTCCTGTGGAAGCCGAAGGCCACCCGCTTCATCGGCCTCGACAACTTCATCGCCATCGCCCGCGACCCGGTCTTCTGGGCCTCGCTCGGACGCACCGCGCTGTGGATCGGCATCACCGTGCCGCTGCAGCTGGCACTCGGCTTCGTCACCGCGCTGCTGCTCAACCAGCAGTTCCGCTGGCGCACACTGGCGCGCAGCCTGATCCTGATTCCCTGGGCGCTGCCGAGCGTGGTCATCGGCCTGATGTGGTCGTGGATCTACCACCCGCAGGTCGGTCTGCTCAACGACCTGCTGCTGCGTGTAGGGATGCTCAACAGCGCCATTCCCTGGCTCGCCGACCCAGCCACCGCGCTGTACTCGATCATCGCCGCGCTGGTCTGGCAGGGCTTCCCCTTCTTCGCCATCATGATCCTGGCCGGACTGCAGACCATCCCCGCCAACCTGTACGAAGCCGCGGCGATCGACGGAGCGACGACCTGGCAGCAATTCGTCGAAATCACGCTGCCGGGACTCAAAAGCGTGCTGGTCACGGCGGTGATGCTGAGGATCATCTGGGTCGCCAATTCGATGGACGTGATCTACGTGATGACCGGCGGCGGTCCCGGCTACGCCACCCACACGCTGCCGCTCTACGCCTTCAAGCGTACCTACAGCAGCATGGATTTCGGCTACGGCTCGGCACTGGCCGTGACCTTCGCGCTGCTCCTGCTCGGCTTCATCGTGCTCTACCTGCGCCGCATGGGGAGAGAAATGGAATGAGAACCGCGAAGACCTCCTTCAGCCGCCGCCTGTTGCTGTTGCATCTGCCGATGGCCCTGATCGTCCTCTTCGCCATCGGTCCCTACCTGTGGATGCTGATCACCTCGCTGAAACAGGAATCGACGCTCTTCTCGGCCCATCGCAGCCTGCTGCCCGAAGTCGTGACCATCGAAAACTATGTCCGCCTGTTCGCCAAAACGGACTTCCTCAAGAACCTCGGCCACAGCTTCATCGTCGCCAGCGGCGCCGTCGTGCTCGGCCTGTCCGTCAGCATCACCGCGGCCTACTCCTTCTCGCGCTACCGCTTCGCGGGACGTCACCTGCTGATGCTGACCTTCCTGCTGATCAACATGTTTCCCGTGGTGCTCCTGATCATTCCGCTGTTCATCATCATGCGCCACCTGCAACTGCTCGACACGCACCTCGGACTGATCCTGGCGCATTCGACCTTCGCCATACCCTTCGCCACCTGGATGATGATCAGCTACTTCAACGCCGTGCCGCGCAGCCTCGACGAAGCCGCGCAGGTCGACGGCTGCCGCCCCTTCGGCGCCATGCTGCGCGTGGTCCTGCCGGTGACACTGCCGGGCATCATCGCCACCGGCATCTACATCTTCATCACCTCGTGGAACGAATACCTCTACGCCTCGGTGCTCGCCGGGCAGGACGTGCGCGTCCTCACCGTCGCCATCCAGACGCTGATCGGGGAATACGAGATTGCCTGGGGACTGCTCACCGGCGGCGGGGTCGTCGGCGCACTGCCGGTCACCGTGCTGTTCATGTTCATCCAGCGACGGCTGATCGCCGGAATGACCCAGGGCGCGGTAAAAGGATAAAAGGGATAAACAAGAACGAAAGGTTGGTCAATGAGTGCAGTCAGCCTGAAAAACGTCTTCAAGAGCTACGATGCCACGCCGGTCATCCACGGGGTGGATCTCGACATCCGGGACGGCGAGTTCATCGTCTTCGTCGGCCCGTCGGGCTGCGGCAAGAGTACGTTGATGCGCATGGTCGCCGGACTCGAGGACATCACCGCCGGCGAGATCCTGATCGACGGGCAGGTGGTCAACGACCTGCCGCCGCGGGACCGCGACATCGCCATGGTATTTCAGGATTACGCGCTCTACCCGAACAAGACCGTTTTCGAGAACATGGCCTTCGGGCTGCGCCTGCGCAAAACCCCGGCGGACCGGATCAAGGAGTGCGTTCTTTCCGCCGCCGAAACGCTGCAAATCGGCCACCTGCTCGAACGCCTGCCCAAGGCGCTCTCCGGCGGGCAGCGCCAGCGCGTGGCCATGGGTCGGGCCATCGTGCGCCAGCCCAAGGTATTCCTGTTCGACGAACCACTGTCCAACCTCGACGCCCTGCTGCGCAACCAGGTCCGCGCGGAGATCAAGAAGCTGCACCACCGCCTCAAGGGGACGACCATCTACGTCACGCACGACCAGGTCGAGGCGATGACGCTGGCCGACCGCATCGTCGTCCTGCGCGCGGGGGTCATCGTACAGGTCGGCACGCCCGACGAGATCTATCACCAGCCGCGCCACCGCTTCGTCGCCGGCTTCACCGGCTCGCCGCCGATGAATTTCGTTGACGCCAAGGTCACAACCGACGACGGACGCCCCCGGCTATATCTGGATGGGAAGCACCATTTGCCCCTTCCCGACACCTTGCTGCCGGCCATCCAGGATCGCCGCGGCAGGGACGTCGAGTTCGGAATACGCCCGGAAAACCTGCACCTTGCCGACTCCGCGACACCCGCCGACTGGCCGAAGCTGTCGCTGAGAGTAGAACTGATCGAACCGATGGGCGCGGAAAACCTCGTACATTTCGCCCTCGGCCCGCACGACATCGTCGGGCGCTTCGGCAACGCGGTCCGGCCTGCACCCGGCACGCATATCGAGGTCGCCATTGAGCCGGACAAAATCCACCTGTTCGACAAGGCGAGTGGAGAAACACTGCGCACCTACTGATCCGCGCGCGTTTCGATCGTCTTTTTCGGACGCCAATCGCCCCGTTAGCGAAAAGCACCACCCGGAGCCCCGGACATACACACAAGTCATATATCCATGCCACAAAAAATGCATTTGGCGTAAAATACGGGTTCCCCGTTTTCTGCCGAACGCCCGATGGCCGCTCTCGTATCCTTCCCTCCGCTCGCCTCGACGCTCTCCGACCTCGCCTCCGCCGGCATTTCCCTCTTCACCCAGCACCAGCGTCTTCTCCGGGTACGTTTTTCTCCTGATTCCGGGCTTTCCCCGGAAGGCCTGCTCCCCCACCGCCTGCACGGCGAAGAGGGCCTCTCGCAGAACTACCGCTACACGTTGGATTGCCTCGCCCCCGACACCCGCCTCGAACTCAAGGCCCTGCTCGGCCAGCCGATCGAAATCAGCCTGTTGTTGCCCGACGGCGGCGAGCGTCTCTACACCGGGCTCATCACCCGCGCCGAGCAGGTCGGCGCCGACGGCGGCTTCGGCCTCTTCACCCTCACCCTCGAACCCGCCCTGGCGCTCCTCGCCCACCGCCGCAACAGCCGCGTCTGGCAGGACAAGACCGTCCCCGAGATCGTCGCCGCCCTCCTGCGCGAACACCAGCGCACCCACCCCGCCTTCCGCCGCAGCTTCACCTTCCGCGACGCCACCCGGCAACGCTACCCGCTCCGCTCCTACTGCCTCCAGTACCGCGAAACCGACCTCGCCTTCATCGAACTCCTCCTCGCCGAAGAAGGCATCGCCTACCGCTACGTCCACGGCCCGGATCCGGAGCGCTCCCTGCACCCGGCGGACGCCCCCGCCGACGACCGCGTCCCCGCCCACACCCTTGTCCTCTTCGACGACAACACCGACCTCCCGCTCCTCACGTCCGAACAGAGCATCGGTCGTACCGGCGCTACCCGCCCCACCGCCATCCGCTTCCACCGCACCGCCGGCGTCGAGGCCGACGACGCCATTGATGTCTGGCACGGCACCCGGCGGCTCCAGAGCGGCAAAAGCACACTGCTTTCCTACGACTACAAGAGCGTCGCCGCCCATGTGGGCGACGACGACTCCGCCATCGCCCAGGGACTCGCCGGCGACCCCGCCAGTCTCGCCCTCGAAGACTACGACCCGCAGACCCTCTACTACGGCTGCGACCCCGACGCCATGGCCCGCTACGCAAACTTGCGGCAACAGGCCAGGGATCGCGCCGCCAAGACCTTCACTGGCGAAGGCAGCGTCCGCCGCCTGATCGCCGGCGGCTGGTTCCCGCTCGCCGACCCCCCCCTGCACGACCCCGACGGCGAAGAAGACCGCCAGTTCCTCGTCACCCGGCTGACCTTCGCCGCCACCAACAACCTCCTGCCGAAAGACGCCGATCCGTTTCCCGTTTCTGCAGACAGTCTGCTCGGTGAAGAAACAACAACAAACAGCACCAACAGCGCCAACAACGTACAACGCGCCACCCCCTACCGCGCGAAAATCGAAGCCATCCGCAAACCGATCCGCTTCGTTCCCGACTACAGCCGCACCGCCCATCAAAAACCCACCGCCCCCGGCGGCACCACCGCCACTGTCGTCGGCCCGGAAGGCGAAGAAATCTTCACCGACGAACACGGCCGGATCAAACTCCAGTTCCACTGGCAACGGAAACAAGACCACCCTGACGGTGGCGCCGACCGCGACGACCGCTCCAGTACCTGGGTCCGTGTCGCCTATCCCAGTGCCGGTGCCCAGTGGGGAACCCAATACATCCCCCGAATCGGCCAGGAAGTCCTCGTCAGCTTCCTGGAAAACGACATCGACCGTCCCGTGGTCACCGGCGTCCTCTACAACGGCACCCAGCGCCCGCCGACCTTCAGCGGCGCCGGCTCACTGCCGGCGAACAAGACCCTCTCCGGACACAAGTCCAAAGAATACAAAGGCAGCGGCTATAACGAGTTGCTGCTCGACGACAGCACCGGCGAACTCCGGACCAAACTCAGTAGCGAACACGGCAAGACCCAGCTCAACCAGGGTTACCTGATTCACCCAAGAACAGAGGGCAAGGGCGAACCCCGGGGCGAAGGCTTTGAACTGCGCACCGACCGGCACGGCGCCCTAAGAGCCGCACAGGGGGTATTGATCTCGGCAGAAGAACGCGGACGCGCGGTCGGTAACCAACTCGATCGCGACATGCTGCTCGGCCAGCTGCAAACGGCCGAAGGCATTGCCCAATCGCTCTCCGACCTTTCCGACCAACATGGCGCGGAAGTCACCGAGACCGACCAGCAGACCCAACTGCTCAAGCATGTCGAAAACTGGGAAAAGGGCTGCAATACCGCCAGCAAAGAAAACGCAGCCGAAGGCGGCAAACCGGTTGTTGCGCTCTCGGGGCCGCTCGGCATCGTCGCCGGCACGCCGGAAAGCATGACGGTCACCGCTGGCCACAACCTCGACCTCGTCAGTGTCAAGCACACCAACCTCACTGTCGGCGGGAAATGGCTGGCTCGCGTTGCCGATTCCTTCAGCCTTTTCGTCCATAAGCTCGGCATGAAACTGATCGCCGCGGGCGGCCACATCGACATTCAGGCGCAGGCCGGCGAAATCCGCCTGTCCGCCGCCCAGAAGATTGTTCTGACCTCCAACGTCGAAATCGTGCTGCAGGCACCGAAAGTCACCACGATCGCCAGCGGCGCACGTACCGACCTTGGCAGCGGCACCATCACCACGCAATGCTCCGGCATTCACGAGCAAAAAGCGGGGGATCACAAGCTCACCAGCCCCGGCGGTGGCACACCTGCGGCCGCGCTCAATCCGCAGGACAACGCTCACGACCAAAAACTGGTACTCACCTGGGCCGGCACCGGCGAACCGATCCAGAATCGTCGCTACCGTCTCAAGTTCGAGAATGGCCGCACCCTCGAAGGCATCACCGACGAACAGGGCAATACCGAAACGCTCCAGTCCGAACTCGCTTTTGCCCGTTACCGTGTCGAATTGCTCCCCGAACAAGACTGACCTTACCCAACGTCCATGCCCATCATTCAGCCTCTCCCCACTCAACTCAGCGACAACGGCCGCCACTACGCCGAAGGCTACCTTACGCCCGCGAGCCTCGACACGCAGCAATGCGTCTCCTTTCCGCCCGAGTGCGTCATTCCCGTCATCTTCCTGCCCGGCATCATGGGCAGCAACCTGCGGATGACTGACGAGCGGCAGGCGCAACTACGCCAGAAGAACAACATCGCTTGGCGGCCCGATAACAAGGCAACGTGGGCGGTGCCAATGATCAGCAGGGATCAGCGTGTCCGCCAACTCCAGCTTGACCCCGAAACCACCGTCGTTGACGTCTATGATCCCCAAACCAACCCGACTGGCCAACGCGGCAAGACAGCCGACGACCGGCACGATAACGTCAGCGTGACGGCGCAAACGCCGCTGCTCATGGACGATCCGCACGGAGCAAAGGTACGCAAGAGCGCGAAGGTCAAGGCCCGAGAACGCGGCTGGGGGGAAGTCTTCTTCAGCAGCTACGGTGATTTGCTGAACCACCTCGAATACCGGCTCAACACCGCTTTCCGGAACAACAAGCTTAATCCGGACTGGAAAGATCTCATCGGCGTCGATCCCAAACAGTGGAAACTCGACCCCGCCACCCCGCAGCCGACGCTTACCGAGGCCGAACTGCGCGCCGTATTCGAGCGCTGCTTCCTGCCCGTGCATGCGCTCGGGTACAACTGGCTCAAATGCAACGGCGAAGGAGCGGAAGCGTTAGCCCCGCGCATTACCCGCATCATGGACGAATACAACAAGAAGGGGTGTCGCTGCGAGAAGGTAATCATCGTCACACACTCGATGGGCGGGTTGGTCGGGCGGGCACTGTGCCACCCGGACTACGGCAACCTGCAGGATAAGATCCTCGGCATCGTGCACGGCGTGATGCCGGCCATCGGCGCCGCTGCGGCATACCGGCGCATGCGTGCCGGTTTCGAAGGCGGCGGCATCACCAACAAGGTCCTCGGCCATACCGGGCCGCGCGTCACCGCGGTGCTAGCTAATGCTCCCGGCGGTTTACAGCTCCTGCCAAGCGAGGCGTATGGCAACCATTGGCTGAAGATCGTCACGCGTAGCGGCAGCGTCCTGAAGCGTATGCCAGAGAACGGCGACCCCTACAAGGACATCTACGAGAGAGCCGATGTCTGGTGGGGGCTGCTGCGGGAGGAATGGATCAATCCAGCAGGAGATGTAAAAGCTGGACTTGAGCGAACCAAGGAACTTCTCTTTAAGGCCCAAGAATTCCATCAGGCCATCAATGCCACCTACCACCCTGTCAGCTACGCCCACTACGGCTGCGATCCCAAACGACCTGCATTCAGGGATGTTGTCTGGCAAGTGCCAGACAACATCCCTGCAGACCAGATCGACACCCTGAAAATCGCCTTCGACAATACGCAAGGGACGATCGGCTTGTCAGTACAAAACGACAGCGCCGTGGTGCAACACAAACCGATTTACAACGCCACGGATCGCATGCAACTGGCGGAGATTCCCTTCCATGCTGCGCTGCAGTTGCCGGCCGACCCCGGCGACCAGACCGTACCGATGCACTCGGCCGACGACCAGTTGCGCAGCGGACGCTTCACGGGCATTTTCCGGCAGGCAGGCTACGAGCACCAGGACAGCTACAAGGATGACGGCGCCGTCGCCTGCACGTTGTACTCGATCGTGCGCATCGCCCAGCACATGAAATGGAATAGCGCATGCCCCTGATAAAACACATCCCCATTATCTTCACGCTGGCCGTTCTGACGGCCTGTGGTCAAGCCGATTCCGGCAAGTTCTCCGACAAGAAGACAAAAATGAATGCACCCAGCCCCCGCATCGAGCAACTCTTCGGCCAAACCCGGACCATCTGCTTCGGACGCTTTCTCATTGACGTACCGGTCACCGCGCAAGTGATCTGGGGGCCGACGAGTGTAAATGATTCCATCACCTCGTACCCCGGCCAAGGAAATAGGATTCGCGGCGAGATCCACGATAAGACATCTGAGATATTGGCGATAAAGCACCGAAAGGAACCTTCGGCGCTGGTTGGCGTATTTGAAGGACCCAACACCGAAAGCAAGATCATCGTTGGCTACAAAACCCGCCACGACACCGGGCTTGTTCAGCTCCATTCTTATATCAAACTCGGCAAGCACGCCTTCGTTCAGAGTGCGCCAAGTGCAGCGTTAGGGCGAGATGATGCCGGCGTAGTCAACAAAACGGGTTACCAGAGATACGTCGCCGAAATGCAAGACATCGCCGCTCGCCTACGCGTGCGCGAGGAAAGCGAGGTGCCGCCGGAGCAGGGTATCTGCCTCGATTCAGGGTTCGTCGCCGAAGCGGAGGGACGGTATTACGAACTGGTGTCAGTCGGTTTCCGCTTCCCGGAATATCCGGACGTGAGTTTCTCGGTGATGACAATCAAGAGCAATCGCGTCAATCCTGACGACAGCCTCGAAGCCGCACTGAAGGACGGCAAAGAAATGGCCGAGTCCTCCGGCGAAGGGCGTTGGTACAGCAAGATCAAGACGCTGCGCCACACCGACCGGGTCATCGGCGGTTGGGAGGGAGCTGAGAAGCTCGCGTTCGTCCCCCCGCAACCGGGAGAGAAAGGCAAGCCTTGGTATCACGAGTTCGTTTTCAAGTCGATCGGCGTAGCGAACGACATTTTCCACCCCTACGTCAACATGGAACTGAGCACAGGTACCGAGGAGAATGCAAAGGGAGAGGTACAGCCCACACTGAAGGACGAAGAAGCCGTCGCTCTCTGGGACAAACTCACCGGATCGATCCGCCCACGGTCGGCAAGTGCGCCGTCGCCGGAACCGTCGCCCGTACCAAATCGGCCCCATGCGGCGCTGCCGCTCGGCACGACGGCCCCTTCGCTGCAGCCCTGTCCGCAAGCAGGCATCTGGGAATGCACCGCCGATCTTGCCGCCGGCGAGAAGCGTCGCTTCTTCCCGCAGGGCATGACACTCCCCACCGTCATCGTGCGTGGTCCCGAACGCAGCCTGTGGCAGAAACTGAAGGGTGAGCCGGCCAACGCCCTCACGGAAACGACATGGACGCTGGTCAGCCATGACGCTCCGGGAAAAGAGTTGTCGTAACGGTTCCGCGCGTGATCCAAGCGGCCTGATGTACCCCACACCTACGCTCACTACGGCGACGATCCGAAGCACGAGGCCTTTTCCAGCGTTATCTGGGAAACCTCGGACGACCTGTCCGGCGTTACGAAGGAAGAGCAGTTGAATGCACCGCACCTCGGCAAAGCTGCCTTTGCCGAGCGAAGAGCGTATCCGGGAAATGGCAAAGGCCAAAGGACAGAACCCTGACACCGGCGGCCTCCTGCCGCTAGAGCACGGCGAAGCGGCGTCGGAAGGATTGCACTTGGGGATCAATCTGAACCGGAAAAACGCTACTCGGCCGCCCTCAAAGCCTTCCAGTCGTGGGCCAAGGCCGGAAAGAAGACTGCCGCAGATGCCTTGGAAAACGGCTTCGATGGACCGGCTATGAATGCCGCGCAACTGCGCGGCGTCAATTATTAACCCGGCCCTTAAATAGATTCGTTAGGCCGCGTATGCGGCATGAGGATGCTGGAAGTAGGAACGGATACGTTCGGGCCATTGCGCGATGCGATTCATGATGCGCACGGCTTTTTGCAGCAGATCCTTTTCAGAGCGGGTGGCGGGTTCGAGACGTAGGGACGTTTTGAAGTCGTGATTCAAATATTCGTCGGGATTGGATTCCGGGGCGTAGGGCGGCAAGTAGAAGAGTTCTATCTTGTCCAGGCGAGGCTCGATCCATTGCTGGACGAGTTTGGCGCAGGTTATCGACG